>CALIIP010000269.1 GCA_938018045.1 uncultured Flavobacteriaceae bacterium | reverse complement strand
ATAGAAAAAGGATTTGATTGGTTAATTTCTGATCATAAAGTTGCAGTAAAAGTTTATTCAATGGAAAGTTTATTTTTGTTTGGAAAAGAAAAAAATTGGGTTCATGATGAATTAAAACTAATCATCCAACAAGAAATAATGAACGGAAGTCCTGCATATAAAGCGAGAGGAAAAAGAATCTTAAAACGACTGAAATAAACGCCAGTTTTCTTGTCGAGAACTCTTTGACAATTAATAGTATAATCCATCTTGAATTATTATTTTTGTATACTTATTGGTATACACTATGACACTAAATTCGCTTAATGCAATTTCTCCTATTGACGGACGCTACAGAGGTAAAGTAGAAAGTTTTGCACCTTATTTTTCAGAAAAAGCATTGATTCAATATCGTGTAAAAGTAGAAATTGAATATTTTATTGCACTCTGTGAAATTCCATTGCCTCAATTGGCAAATTTTGATAAGAATTTATATACAGCACTACGTAAAATCTATATTGATTTTACTGATGCTGATGCACAAAAAATAAAGGATATTGAAAAGGTAACGAATCATGATGTAAAAGCTGTTGAATACTTTATAAAAGAAAAATTTGAAATACTTAATCTTGATGCTTCAAAAGAATTTATTCACTTTGGATTGACATCACAAGATATTAACAACACAGCAGTTCCATTGTCTTTAAAAGATGCTTTGAATGATGTTTATTATCCGCAATTAGAAGAATTAGTTGAAAAATTAACTTCTCTTTCTGATGAATGGAAAGACGTTTCAATGCTTGCAAGAACGCATGGTCAACCTGCATCTCCTACTCGACTTGGAAAAGAATTATATGTTTTTGTAGAACGCATAAATCAGCAATTGAAAATGCTGAAAACAATTCCTCATGCTGCAAAATTTGGTGGAGCAACAGGAAACTTTAATGCGCATAAAGTTGCATATCCAAACAATGATTGGAAAGCATTTGGAACAAATTTCGTTCAAAACATTTTAGAGTTACATCACTCATTTCCAACAACACAAATAGAACATTACGATCATTTAGCAGGAATTTTTGATGGATTAAAACGTATCAATACTATTTTAATTGATTTAGATAGAGATATTTGGACATATGTTGCTACAGATTATTTCAAGCAAAAAATAAAAAAAGGAGAAATCGGCTCATCAGCAATGCCGCATAAAGTAAATCCGATAGATTTTGAAAATTCTGAAGGAAATCTTGGAATTGCAAACGCTTTGTTTGAACATCTATCAGCAAAATTACCTGTTTCTAGATTGCAAAGAGATTTGACTGATTCTACAGTTTTAAGAAATATTGGTGTGCCATTGGCGCATACTTCAATCGCTTTTTCATCGACTTTAAAAGGATTGAATAAATTGCTTATCAATAAAGAAAAATTTGCTGAAGATCTTGAAAATAATTGGGCCGTCGTTTCAGAAGCTATACAAACAATATTGAGACGAGAAGCATATCCAAATCCATATGAAGCATTAAAAGGGTTGACTAGAACTAATGAGAAAATTACTCAAAAATCTATGGCAGATTTTATTGAAAGTTTAGAAGTTAGTGATGCAATAAAAGAGGAATTGAAAGTGATAACACCAAGTAATTATACAGGAATTTAATATGAGGACTATTTTTTTATTGCTTATTACATTTTCACTCTTCTCTTGCATAGAAAGTAAAAAAATGGATGTTGAAAGTTTTAAAACAGGAACTTTCAAAACTTTATTAGATAATAATGAGGATACTTCTATTGCAGTAAGAAATGATTCTATTCAAATTGAAACTCATGATTCTAAAGAATATAAATATTCGATTCGTTGGGTAAATAATTTTGAATATGTTTTGAAAAAAACTAACCCAAAAACTGCATTAGACAATACTCCTTTTCATGTTAAAATTACTGGAATTAAAGAAAATTCATATACTTTTACAGCATATTATAAAGGATCTAATTTTAGACAAACAGGAACCGTTATAAAAATTTCTGAATAAACTTGAAGAAAACTATTTTACATAAAATAATTTCCATTTGGACAGTCGTATTATTACTGCTTCCAATGGGTATTCAGTTTTCTCATGCTCTTGAAAATCACGAACATTTTGTATGTAATTCGAAAGAAATATCACATGTTCACGAACAACAAATAGATTGTAGTTTTTTTCACGTACAATTAAATAATAGTACGGTTTTTAACAACAATCATTTTACATTACTTAAATTAATTATAACTGATAGTGTTCCAGAATATTTTGAAAAACAAAACACTGACACTCATCTTTTTTATAAATCTTCTCGAGGACCACCTACATTTATTGCTTAAACGACTAATAAACAGTTATTAACAATAAATAATTACACAATGAATAAATCACTATTCGTCCTATTTATCTTAGGATATAGCATCTTTGGTTATGCACAAAATAGCATTACCGGAAAAATACAAAATACAGAAAATGAGCCATTATTTGGAGTTGAAATTTACACTCCAGATTTACACATTGGAACTACTACCGATGAAAATGGGAACTATGAATTAAACAATTTACCAAACCGAGAAATAAGAATTATATTCTCATATATAGGGTATAAAGAAGTTTATAAAACAGTTGAATTAACCAATAATCTATTGAATTTAGATATTGTTTTGAAAGAAGATATCTTCACTATAGATGAAATTCTAATTTCTACACCTTTCAATAAATTGCAGTCAGACAATGTAATGAAAGTGGAATTTGCAAAAGTGAAATCTCTAAAACAAAAAGGTGCTGTAACGCTAATTGAAGGTTTGGAGAATTTTGCTGGAGTATCACAAATTTCTACTGGAACTTCTATTGGAAAACCAGTAATTAGAGGTTTGAGTGGCAATCGTGTCTTAGTGTACGCACAAGGTGTACGCTTAGAAAACCAACAGTTTGGTGGAGAACATGGTATAGGTGTAAATGCAGCTGGAATTGAAAGCGTAGAAGTCATAAAAGGTCCTGCATCTTTATTATATGGTTCTGATGCTTTGGGAGGTGTACTCTATTTTAATCCTGAAAAATTTGCACCAAAAGATGGTTTTAAAGGTGATATTGGGCAACAATATTTCTCAAATACAAACGGTTCAAGTACAACAATCGGTTTTAAAAAGTCGTATGATAAGTGGAAATTTTTAGTCCGTGGTGCTTATGATACACATTTAGATTATAAAGTTCCAGATGGAAAACGAGTTACAAATACTCGTTATAATGAAATTAATTTCAATACAGGAATAGGTTTTAATAGTGATGCTATTTCAAGTGAATTAAGATACAATGTTAATACTTCTAATTTAGGATTAACTGAAGGGATTTCTACTCAATCTACAAGTAGAATACTAGAAGCACCATACCAAGTAGTTCAAAATCAGATTATAAGTTTACACAATCATATTTTTCTTAAAAATTCTAAATTCGATATAGATTTAGGATATATCAATAATAATAGAAAAGAATTTGAGGATGAACACGAAGATGAACATGAAGATGAGCATGAAGATGAAGATGAGCATGGAGATGAGCATGAAGAAGCGGCACTTTCAATGAAACTGAAGACTTATAGTTATGATGTAAAATATCATTTCCCTAAAATGAAAAATCTCGAATTGATTGTTGGCGCTCAAGGAATGCATCAAACAAATAAAAATTTTGGAGAAGAAATTTTGATTCCAGATGCAGAAATTGACGATTTAGGGATTTTAGCAACAGCATTAGTAGATTTTGAAAAAAGTTCATTACAAGGTGGAATTCGTTTTGATAGTAGAAAAATAAGCACCGCTTATCACGAAGTTGCTCATGAAGATGAAGTTCATATATTTGAAGGCATCGATAAAGAGTATGAAAATTTTACTGCTTCACTTGGTTATAAATTTAACCTAAAGGATAACATTACAACACGTATAAATCTTGCAACCGGTTTTAGAGCTCCAAATTTAGCCGAATTAACTTCAAACGGAGTTCACCATGGTACAAATAGATTTGAAGTTGGTAATGCTAACCTAGAAAATGAGCAGAATTTACAAGTTGATGTTTCTGTAGAGTATAAAAATGAGCATTTAGAATTATTCGTTAACGGATTCTACAACAAGTTGAATGAATATATTTATTTAACACCAACTGGAGAAATTGAAGACGATGCTGAAGTTTTTAATTATACACAAGAAAACGCAAAACTATATGGAGGTGAAATTGGATTTCATTTACATCCACATCCAATTGATTGGCTGCATTTAGAGAGTACTTTTGAAACTGTGATCGGAAAACAAGACAATGGTGATTATCTTCCGTTGATACCAGCAAACAAAATAAATACAACTTTAAAAGGGGAATTTAACATTAAGAAGTGGTTGACAAATGGATATTCTTCGTTTACAGTTTCAAATACATTTGCACAAAAAAATGTAAGTGATTTTGAAACTACTTCTGATGGATATACCCTTGTAAATTTGGGATTTGGTGGAGATATTAATATAAATAACTTCAAATTTGAATTGAGTTTAAATGCTAATAACCTTTTCGATACATCTTATATTTCGCATTTATCTCGTTTAAAAAACGATAATATAAATGCAATTGGAAGAAATATAGTAGTCGGTTTGAATTTTAATTTATAATCAAATTTTATTTACTATCTCGTCAGCAATTGCCAGGCAAGAAGTAGCAGCAGGAGATGGAGCATTCAAGACATGAATGTTTCCATCTCTTTGTTTTATTTTAAAATCGTCAACTAGATTTCCGTTTGTATCCAATGCTTGTGCTCTAACTCCAGAACGCGCAAAAACAACATCATTGATCGTGATAGTTGGCATCATTTTCTGCAATTCTTTTACAAATAATCTTTTAGAAAAAGCACGCTTATATTCCTCAATTCCTTTGCGCCAATGTTTTGCAAATAATTTCCAAGTACCATTGTATGTCAATGCTTCATAGGAATCTCGCAAACTAAAACTTGTAGTTTTATAACCTTCTCTTTTGAAAGAAAAAACAGCATTTGGACCACACTCAACGCTACCGTCGATCATTGGTGTAAAATGAACACCTAAAAACGGAAATTTTGGATCTGGAACTGGATATACTAAATTTTTAATTTTGTGTTTTGCTTCGTCAGTAAGTCGGTAATAATCTCCTCTAAAACCGACAATTTTCATATCTATCTTTAAAGAATCTTTCTTTGCTATTCTATCGGAATGTAATCCTGCACAGAAAATTATTTTATCAGCAGAAAATTCTCCTTTGGATGTTTTTAATTGTTGGCGCTCAATTTTTTGAACTTCACAAGAAGTGATTAGTTTGCTTTCTGTATTAATTTCATTAATCAACTCAACAAACTTTTGAGAAACACTTACATAATCTATAATTCCTGCAGTTGGAACCCAAATTGCCTTCAATCCAACAATAAAAGGTTCTTTTTCTTTGATTTCACCTGAAGATAAAAAACGAATGTTTGGCGTTCCGTTTTCTAATCCTTTTTCAAAAATTGATTCTAAAACGGCAACTTCAGATCTAGTAGTTGCTACAATTATTTTTCCACAAGTTTCATGCTTTATAGTATTTTCTTTTGCAAATACAACTAATTGTTCTCGACCATTCTTGCAGTTATTTGCCTTGAAAGAATTTGGTGTGTAATAAATTCCTGAATGAATAACTCCAGAATTTCTTCCTGTTTGATGCTTTCCTATACTTGATTCTTTTTCAAGAATTGCAATTGAATTTTTAGGAAATTTTAACTGCAATTTATACGCAGTTGCAAGACCCACTATTCCTCCTCCAACAATTATAAAATCAAACTTATTTGACATATTTTGATTTCTTCATAAAACTTAACACGATAAATCCTGCAATAAAAAATACGGCCAGAATAAGTATAAATAATCTTAATGAATTTGTATATGAAGTTACAATTCCAGCAAGTGCTAAACCAAAAACTAATGCTAACTTTTCAGTTACATCATAAAAACTAAAATAAGTTGCATGATCTTCAGTGTCTTCAGGTAATAGTTTAGAATATGTAGAACGTGATAGCGTCTGAATTGCACCTAAAACCAATCCTAAAAATGCTCCTAAAGCATAAAACTTCAAATAAACATTTGGATCTTCTTTATGTAACATATATGCTCCAACACAAGCAACTGCCCAAATCAAAACAGTAGTTTTTAATGCTTTTATATTCCCTATTTTTTCAGATAATCTTGAAAATAAAAATGCGCCTAAAATACCTACCAATTGTATCAATAAAATGGTAATAATCAAGTTGCTTGTTTCTAAACCTAAATCTTTTATTCCAAAAGTTGATGCTAACAGAATAATTGTCTGAACACCAACGCTATATAAGAAAAATGAGATTAACAATGTTTTTAACTGACTTTGTGTCTTTATTTCCTTTAATACTATTTTTAATTCTCTGAAACCTTTAAAAATATAATCTTTCTCAGGTTTCCTCTTAAATGGATCATTTGGCAAACGATTAAAAGTAACTTGAGCAAAACCTACCCACCAAATACCAACTGTTAAAAAAGAAATTCTTGCAGGTAATGTTGCGTCTGTAATACCATACATTTCAGGTTTCATAACCATAGATAAGTTAAACGCTAATAATAATACAGAACCAAAATAACCAAGCATAAAGCCTTTTGCACTAACTCTATCTTGTTGCTCTGGATGTGCAACTTCAGGTAAATAAGCATTGTAAAAAACAATACTTCCCCAAAAACCAATACTTGCCAAAATGGTAAAAACGATTCCAATCCAAACATTTTCTTTTCCTGTAAAAAAGAATAAACTCATAACAGACAATGAACCCATCATACAGAAAAATTGCATAAATTTTTTCTTATTTCCTGTGTAATCTGCTATTGCAGATAATATTGGAGATAATATTGCAACTATTAAAAACGAAAAACCTAATGCATATGAATAAATAGTTGTGTTATGCCATTCTGTTCCCAAAAATTGAACCATTCCGCCATCTGTACTTGTAATTGACTCATAATATATTGGGAAAACTGCAGTACCAATAACTAATGAATATACCGAATTTGCCCAATCATAAAATGCCCATCCGTTTATAAGTTTTTTATCTCCTTTTTTTAGCATACTTAAAAAAATTAAAGCCGTTCAAAATTTATAGATTGAACGGCTTATTATACAAAATTATATTTTCTACTGTTTTACACTTGTCTGCTGCTTCCTAACTGCAGCTTGCGCATTAAACTTTTTAGCATATGCTGTAGCAGTAGGAATATATGCAGTTAATGTTTTTATTCTTGTTTGATTTGATGGATGCGTACTTAAGAATTCTGGTGGCGCTTGAGACGCACCTTCTCTCTGACTCATCCTTACCCAAACTTCAGCAGCTTCAGCACCATTATATCCTGCCATAATCATAAATACCATTCCTAACTTATCTGCTTCTGTTTCATGGTTTCTACTATATGCCAACATTCCAAGTTGAGAACCAATACCAAAGGCTTGATTCCAAATTTGTTGTGTTTTTGGGTCTTTATTCATAGTTGCTAATGCAACTCCTAAACTTAAACCTTGTGCAACCATTCCTTGTGACATACGCTCTTGACCGTGTTTTGCAAATGCATGAGCAACTTCGTGTCCCATAACTGCACCAATACCATCTTTATTTGCACATATTGGTAATATACCTGTATAAAACACAACTTTTCCTCCTGGCATACACCAAGCATTTACCGTTTGGTCTTCTATTAAATTAAATTCCCATCTGTAACTATTTGCTTCAGATTCCATTCCGTTTGCTCTCATAAATCTATCTACTGCTCTTGATATTTTCATTCCAGTTTCCTGAATTTCATTTGTTTTAGAAACATTTGGTGATAGTTTATTTTCTTTTAAGAATCCTGCATATTGTGCAAAACTTGTTGGTAAAATTTGAGCATCACTTACTAAGTTTATTCGTTTTCTTCCTGTAATAGGCACTGTGCTACAACTTACCATAAACAAGAATACTACTATTAATGAAACTATTTTTTTCATAATTACTTTTGATATTAAATATTAGTTTTTAAAATTACAATAATCTAGCCATAATTACAAAGTTTTAATGTAAGTTCTTTTAAAGCGGTACGTCAAAATAAAAAAATGTATTTTTAACTTCGAAAAATAAAAAATATTATGAGAGGATTTATCTTAATTTTAATAACGCTTGTTTTGACAAGTTGCACTTCAAATGCTCAAGAAAAAAACAGTAAAGTGACTAAGGAAGAAAAACAATCAAAAATAAAAAAAATGACAAAAACTGAGGCTGAATGGAAAGCAGAATTGACACCAGAAGAATATTATGTATTACGCCAAAAAGGTACTGATAGACCTGGAAATGGAGGTTATACAAAGCATTTTGAAAAAGGAACTTATGAATGTGCAGCATGTGGAACACAATTATTTGAATCTAACAGTAAATATGAAAGCCATTGTGGTTGGCCTTCTTTTGATGATGCCATTGATGGAACGGTTGAGTTTACTCGTGATACAACAGTTGGAATGATAAGAACAGAGATCACTTGCAAAGCATGTGATGGACATTTAGGCCATATTTTTGATGATGGGCCACGTGAAACAACAGGTAAGCGATATTGTGTAAATACAACTTCTATAAAATTTGTTTCATCAGAAGAAAAGAAAAAAAGTGAGTAATTATTATCTAAAAAATAGCAAACAACATTTTGATTATTATATAGATTTATTAGCAAAACGTGATAGCATTTCACTGAAGACATATAAATAAAAAAAGCCTAAATCAATTTGATTTAGGCTTTTTATCTCTGTCAAGTTTTAAAACTCGCTAATTGTCTTTTTAATAATTGAAATACAATCCATCAATTGCTCTTCATTCATTACCAATGGCGGAGCAAAACGAATGATATTTCCATGTGTTGGTTTGGCTAACAAACCGTTATCACGAAGCTTCATACAAATATCCCAAGCGGTAGAACTGTCTTCTGTATCGTTTATTAAAATTGCATTTAACAATCCTTTACCACGAACAAAATTTACCAAATCATTTGTTTCTGCAAATGCAGATAATTCTCTTCTAAATATCTCTCCTAAACGCTGAGCATTCTCAGCAAGATTCTCATCCTTTACTACTCCAAGTGCTGCAATAGCAACTGCTGCTGCAATAGGATTTCCTCCAAAAGTTGAACCGTGATTTCCTGGTTTGATAACATTCATTATTGAATCATTTGCCAAAACAGCAGAAACAGGATATGCTCCACCACTCAATGCTTTTCCTAATATTAAAATGTCGGCTTTAACTTCTGGTTCTCCTGAACAATTTTTATCAGCACAAGAACAATTTCCACAAGTCGCTAATAAACGTCCTGTTCTTGCTATTCCAGTCTGAACCTCATCAGCAATAAACAGTACATTGTGTTTTACACATAATGCTTTTGCTGCTGCTAAATACCCTTCAGATGGAACATAAACTCCTGCTTCACCTTGAATTGGTTCTACTAAAAATCCTGCAACATTCGTATTCGCTTCAAGAACTTCTTCTAAAGCTGTTAAGTTATCGTATTCTATTTTTATAAATCCATTTGTAAATGGTCCAAAGTTCTTACGAGCTACTGGATCATTAGAAAATGAGATTATAGTTGTTGTACGTCCGTGAAAATTGTTTTCACAAACAATAATTTGTGCTTTATTCTCTTCGATTCCTTTTACTTCATATGCCCATTTTCTACATAATTTCAAAGCAGTTTCAACTGCTTCTGCACCAGTATTCATTGGCAATAATTTGTCAAATCCAAAAGTCTCAGTTGCAAACTTTTCATACTCTCCAAGTTTGTCATTATAAAATGCCCTTGAAGTTAATGAAAGTGTTTTTGCTTGTTGTGTCATTGCATCCACAATTCTTGGATGACAATGTCCTTGATTTACTGCTGAATATGCAGATAAAAAGTCATAATACTTTTTCCCTTCTAAATCCCATACATACACTCCTTCTCCTCTACTCAGCACTACTGGAAGTGGATGGTAATTGTGTGCACCATACTTGTTTTCTAAATCGATCGCTTTTTGCGAAGTTAATTGGTCTAAAACAGCCATTTTAAAATATTTTAAGGTTTATGCCTCTTTTAATCAAGGCATCGTTTAACATCAATAAGATGTATACATTAATAATTAAATCTCGCTAAGCGAGTAAAATAATTATTCCTTATCTACCTTTATCCTTTCGAGAATATTCGAAAATTCAGCGT
>CALIIP010000268.1 GCA_938018045.1 uncultured Flavobacteriaceae bacterium | reverse complement strand
TATTTTTATGAAGTCCGCAAAATCTTTGGGATTTTGCTTTAAACAATAAAAGAAAAAACAAAACAAAAAGATTTGGCTACGAGCTGTGGCGCAATGGTTATCGTAAATCACCGCCCCACACTAATCATAGGTACTGTGTTGTAGCCAATGTAAAAAAATGCAGAACACACAAACCAACATATTAAAAGAAATCAATCATTTATTTCGATATGAGTATGGTAAATTGGTTTCTGTATTAACTAAAACATTCGGTTCATCAAATATTGAACTTGCTGAAGATGTAGTACAAGAAGCAATGCTTGAAGCATTAAAACAATGGGAATTCAAAGGTATTCCGGACAATCCAGTTGGTTGGATTTACAAAGTAGCGAAATACAAAGCCGTAAATGTTGTAAATCGTGAAAAGCATAAAAGAGAATATTCATCAGACGTTGCACATCATTTACAATCTGAATGGACAATTGAGCCAGCTTTAAATCATATTTTTACAGTAAAAGAAATAGCTGATGACCAATTACGAATGATTTTCACTTGTTGTCATCCTTCTATCTCTGCGGATTCTCAAATAGCTCTAACACTAAAGACGCTTTGTGGATTTAGTATTTCTGAAATTTCTAAAGCATTTTTAACCAATGACGAAAGTGTAAAAAAAAGATTAGTTAGAGCTCGAAAAACAATAAGAGATTCTAATTATCCATTTGAAGTTCCTACAGGTCAGGATTTAGAAAAAAGATTAAAAAATGTTCTCGAAACAATTTACTTACTCTTCAACGAGGGATATAATGCATCAAGTGGTAATGATTTAATTCGGTATGAATTATGTGAAGAAGCCATACGATTAACTGAAATTATTGCGGAGAACTCTAATATTTCTAATAAATCAACCGTTTATGCACTAATGGCATTAATGAATTTAAACGTTTGTCGTTTTAAAGCAAGAATAGATGAATATGATAATATTTTAGATTTAGAAAATCAAGATAGAACTAAATGGGATAAAAACCTACTAACCAAAGGGCTTGTGTACTTGGAACTTTCAACAGAACAAAAAGAAATATCAAATTACCATATTTTAGCAACTATATCTGCTCACCATTGCACTGCAAAAGACTTTAAATCTACTGACTGGAATAGCATTTTATCACTATACAATAACCTAATTGAAATTGATAATTCATCAATTGTATTACTAAATAGAACAATTGTCATCTCAAAAGTTAAAGGAGTTAAAGTTGCTCTAAAAGAATTAGAAACCATAAAAGATAAATCCATTCTTCACAATTATCTTCCATATTACACCACAAAAGCAGAACTTCATTTTCAAAATAATGAAAAAGAGATTGCTAAAGAAATATTGACCAAAGCTCTTCAATTACCTTTAAAAGGGAATTCTAAACTATTAATTAATAGCATCTTAAAAAAATATTGAAATTATTTTAATTTCAATGTCCTCATTTTTCTTTTTCATTTGACTTATAGGTGTATAACAAATTTATTAATCATTTAATAGTAAAAAATATGCAAGAGTTTATGTTATTTATTAAAACAAACGGAGACCACTTACAAGGGCTTTCTCCAGAAAAACAACAAGCCCACGTCCAAAAGATTGGAAAGTACATTGGAGATTTAATGGAAGCTGGAAAGTTAAAGGGTGCCCAACCATTAGAAATGAAAGGAAAAACAATACACGGAAAAGATGGTGCATTTAAAGATGGACCTTTTAATGAATCTAAAGAAGTTATAGTGGGTTATTTTCACATTTTAGCAGAGAATTTAGATGAAGCTATAAAAATCGCAAAAGCAAACCCTGTTTTTGACAATGAAGAAGCTACTATTGAAATTAGACCAATTAAACAAATGGACGGAATCAACTAAAAATGGAAAAAATGAAAAATATTGAATATGATGGTAAATGCGCATTTGCATTAAGCTTAGGGAAAACACCTCCCGAAACTAACCAAAAACACACCTTAATTAAAAATGGAAAAACATATTCATTTTTAAACCCTATAGCTAAATTTTTGTTTAAGGTTTTTCCTAAAAGTATTGAAAAAGCAAATAATAATTGGGAAAATAAAAACTTTTAGAAATGAAAAAACGGACCATAAAAATAATTGGAATAGTCGTACTTATTTTAGTTGGAATTATTTTCACTTTTGCAAAAATAAAACGAATTACACCACTTTCTTGGAATCACAATTCTGTTAATCAACCAATGTTTTCAAATCAGGCTATAAATGGTTATGATGCAGTTGCGTACTTAACACAAAATTTAGCGATACAAGGAAAGGAATCATTTAGCCATAAGTGGAATGATGCTACTTGGTTTTTTCAGAATGAAGAAAACAAAAAGATGTTTATGGAAAATCCAACAAAGTATGCTCCTCAATATGGAGGGTTCTGTTCTTTTGCAGTAAGCAAGGGATTTACAGCTAATACAAATCCGAATTCTTTTAAAATTATAAATAGTAAAACTTACCTTTTTGCAGATGATGATATAAAATCTGAATGGTTAAATAATAAAGAAGAAAATTTAAAAATTGGAAATATAAACTGGAAGTAACACAGGCTACAACAATGTATAAGAGCAATAGCGGTTTGGGAGTAATCTCGAACCGTTTTTTGTTTTAATTAAGTATCTTGCCATCCGAAAGGCAGTAGATTTTAGTCCGCTACTGCTCTTATACTAAACGTTACAACAAATAGCTCTAAAAAATAGAGTGCGTTGTTCAAACGATCAATTGTTTAATTAAATAGAAACAAGACAGAGCGCAATATAAATGGACGAACCATACATGAAACTTCTTTTACTCATTGTTCCTGCGCTTTTTATTGTAGCCAAAATTGTTTTATTCCCGTTACTGGAGGAAATAAAAACTAAAAATAATTTTCTGAAAAAGACTATAACTGTAGTAGTTGATATTTATGATTATAATGACCAAAGAATTGAACAATTCGTAACAGAAGGAGAAATTGATAAAATAATTAACTCTGAAACAGTTGAAATCAAAAGAAGAGCACAAACTATTTTTAGAATTCCATATAGCCCAGAAAAAATACTGAAACCAGAAAACTCAGTTTATAAGACCGATTACTACATTAGGTTAGATGTTTTAGACAACACGAAGTTTGATAAAACCAAAGGATTTGATGAAATTCAAACCATAGAATCAAGTCAAAATAGATAATGCTGAAATGAGGAATGGAATGTCTGTACGGACAGAAGAAATCAAAATGGACTTCTGAGCAAGTTTATGCAGATGGACTTTTTAGCTAGTGTGCGCAAATGGACACACGAAAACGCAACTGTTGTGCAGATGGACTTCCTACTCGGGTGGAATAAATCGGGAAACGCAAAAATTCGTGCTTACTCTTGGGTGTCGCAACTTGTTGTAACAATGCCTATACTTAATGCGGGCTTAGGTCTTAACGCCAAGTTCTGTGTATATTTATGATGTCGCTAAATCTTTGGGATTTAGCTTTGGACAAAAAAAGAAAAAGCAAAACCCAAAGGTTTAGCTTAGCGCGAGACAGGAAATCCGTCGGATTTCCGCCCCGCACTAAGCATAGGTACTGTGTTAAAAAGCAAGCTTTTTCTTTAAAAATTTAGGAAACAAGTTGA
>CALIIP010000267.1 GCA_938018045.1 uncultured Flavobacteriaceae bacterium | reverse complement strand
CTTTTGAATGCTCTTTCTGTTTTATGACCAGAAATTTGCATGATTAAATGAGTATCAATCCCTTCTAAGTAAGCATTGGTGCAAAATGAACGTCGACAAGTATGAGAACTTATTAAGTCATATTTTTTATAGGTTTTTACTTCTTTTTTGTTTCCTTTTTTATGTTCAAGTTCAACCGAATCATTTATTTTGGCTTTTTCCCCTAGGGTTTTAATGTTTTTATTAAACTCATGGGATTTTACATCAGGAGCATAGTTGTTATATTTCTTTAAAAGTTCCAAAACTTGTTTTCTTAGGGGAATAATTATTTTTCCAGAAGTTTTCTTCTGTCTCATTTCTAAGAAACCATTTTTGATGTAATCAGGTTTAATTCTTATGATGTCTGAAAATCTCAATCCAGTTAAACAACCAATTACAAAAAAATCTTTCACTCTTTCTAATAATTTGTCATTTTTACAATCAATTTTTGAAATAGATTCAATTTCATCTTTATTAAGATATATATGATCAACTTCTTCTTGAACAACTTTGAAATCTTTTAAATCAATAGGAGCAATTCTATTTGATCTAATGCGGTCATTTATAAATGCTTTTAAGTTCTTAACTAATTTACCTATTGTATTGTTTTTCAAGCCAACTTCTCCATTTTTTTTAACCATATGAAAAGCAAGGTAAGCAGTCCAGTTTTTATAATAGTCGTAATTGATAGATTTGAAAGTGCTTTTTTGTAGTGTGAATTCGTCAAACCCTTGTAAGTGTTTCTTTAAAGTTTTATAATCTTTGATGACATCATCAACGACAGTTCCAGTTTTTTCTTCAATATATAAATCTAGTTCATTGTAGAATTCAATTTTTATTTCATTAAACTCAGAAAAATCTTTGTTTAAAAAATGTTGTTTGAATTTATCTGTAGATAATATCGCTTGTTTCTTCTTATAATGATTTAATATACTGTCTGCAAGAAGTTTTTGTTCTTCAAATGTTTTCACTTCATCTTTTATTTCAGACGAATTTTTTAATGTATTTTTGATTTTACTCCAATATCTTGGAGAAATACTAATACCAGTATTAATTTGAACCCTTTTAGTTCTATTCTCATAGTAGCGCAAAAGGATTGAACATTTCCCTGAGGAATTAATATAACTATCTCTTAAATAAAATAAATAATGATTCATATCTTTGTGCCGCATTTGTGCTACAAATTTAAATAAAACTACGAATAATCATGTAAAAAATAATTTATTTTTATTAACAAACCCTTTATTGATAGGGTTTTATGTAAAATGATGATAAATGATATATAGTAGAATCAGTCCCGTCCAGACCGCGAAAAGCTTCTCAAATTTTGAGAAGCTTTTTTCGTTTAAAACGCTCTAGTATACACTCTACTTTTTATGGTAGATGATAATATTAATGAAGTAGTCAATTCACCATACACAGTCAATTTTTCATTCAATTCTTCTAAATGCTTGGGATTTCTTACAACACCTTTCATTAGCATGCAATCGTTTCCTGTGAGTTTATGACATTCAGATATCTCAGGAACCTCTTTAATATACTCTTCAAAGTTTTTGACTTGTCCAAACCTAATTTTTATTGAGATATAAACGCCTAATGAATATCCTAATGATTCCATATTTATATCAGTATTATACCCATTAATAACTCCAGCATCTTCCATTTTTTGAATTCTTTCAGAAACAGTAGGAGATGAAAGCCCCACTTTTTTTGAAATTTCAGTTAAAGGAATTCTCGCATTGCATTGTAATTCTTCTAAAATTTGTAAGTTGATGGTGTCTAATTTCATTTTTTAGGCTTTTATTATAAAAATCATTCAATATTAAGGGTTTTTTTAAATAAAACAAAATATATTAATTTTTTATTTGTATTTATTGTATTAATTTTGAATATGAAAATTACTTAAAATCAACATATATGACAACACAAGATTTGAATGCATCAGAATTTAATGAATATTATAAACGATATATAGACAAACTCTCAACGGATTTGTCTTTAAGAGAAGGTTATAAAGTAGGTAAGAATACTGTTCTAGACTTTTTTAAGTCAATACCTAATGATAAATTAGAATTTGCGTATGCTTCTGGAAAATGGACAATAAAAGAAGCGTTTCAACATTTAATTGATACAGAACGCATTTTTATGTATCGTTGTTTTAGAATAGCAAGACATGATGTTATTCCTTTGATGGGATATGATCAAGACATTTATGTTGAACCTTCAAAAGCGAATAATAAATCAATAGAAAATTTGTTGAATGAATTTGAAATGAATAGAAATAATTCAATTGCTATCATTGATAGTTTATCTGATGATGATTTAAAATTTGTTGGAACAGCAAGTGAAAGTCCAATGTCGGCAAGATCAGCATCATTTATAATTTTAGGTCATGACATTTGGCATATGGATGTAATTAAAGAAAGATATTTATAAGATGTTAGAAATTAGACCAAACTGTGAGCATTGTAATAAAGACTTGCCAAACAATTCAACGGATGCTATGATTTGCACTTTTGAATGTACTTATTGTAAAGAATGTGCTACGGGAGTTTTTGAAAATGTGTGTCCTAGTTGTTCAGGAAATTTTGTTCAAAGACCTATTCGTCCTTCAAAAATGATTGAGAAATATCCTGCTTCTACTACTAAAGTTTTCAAACCGAAAGATTTAGAACAGGCAAAAATAAATACTGAAAAATTTATAAATATAGCGCCAGAAAAAAGATGAGTTCTGAATTTGAAACATACAAACCTCGAAAAATTGAATTCAATCAATTATTAAAGATTGATGATTGGACCGTGAAAGTGTATACAATCACAATGAATTCAAATTTTGAATCTAAACAAATTTTAGAATCAGCAATAAAAGAATTACCACTTTGGATAACAAATGCTCAAAAATCTATTTTAAAAACCCATAAAAACACATTTTTAATTGCTCATGAAGGTAGAGAAGGAGTTTGGTTGCTTATGAATTGGTGGACAGATGGCGAGATGCTTGAAACAAAAGTATATTTTGGAGATTACAATAATCCAAGCAAAATTACAGAAACAATATACAAACCAAAATCTCTTGTTTGTGTTTGGGAGTTGGCGGTTATAACTCACGAACGAAAAGCATGGTTAAAGCATGTTTTGTTGAATTCAAACTCACCTAAGTATAATCAATACGCCAAGGATGTTTTGAAAAGTAGTTATGAATAAAAAATAAAACCAAAAAAGATGAAATATCAATTTGAAAAGTATGAAGACAGAAAGATTGAGTTTATAAAATCATTCAGTGCTAATGATTGTAAAGTAAAAGTATATACAATTACCAATAGAGAAAACTTTGAATCCACAGAAATATTTGAAAATATTATAAAAGAGCTTCCAAACTTGACAGGAAACATTATCAATTCTAGCATACCAACATATAAACATGCTTTTTTGATTGTACATGAATCGCGCCCAGGCGTTTTCATTCATTTATGCTGGTGGACAGACGAAAATATCCTTGAAACTAAAATTTATTTCGTAGATTTTGACAAGCCATCAGAAATAAATTCATCTATTTTTGGGGAGAAGCAAATGGTTTGTGTTTGGGAAATGGAAATTTATTATCACGAACGAAAAGCATGGATAAAACATGTGTTGTCGCATCCAAAATCGCCTAACTTTGACGATTATATGAACGATTATTTAATTAAATAGATATGTCAGAAATTAAAATCCGTTTTGCAAAAGAAGCAGACATCAATCAAATCATTGATTTATGTGAAGCACATGCTATTTATGAACAGTGTGAATATTCGAGAGAAAATAAAGAAGCACAATTATCAAATGATTTGTTTTCATCCAATCCAAAGTTATTTTGTTTGGTTGTAGAAAAAGAAAATCAATTAATTGGTTATGCAACTTATATGCAGCAGTACTCAACTTGGGATGCAAATGAATATATTTATATGGATTGCTTATTTATGAATGAAAATGCTCGTGGTTTTGGATTAGGAGAAAAACTAATTCGTAGAATTCAACAAGAAGGGAAAAAACTGGGTTGTAAATTAATTCAATGGCAAACTCCAGATTTTAATTTGCGAGCAATTAAATTTTATATGCGAATTGGTGCGGAATCAAAAATAAAAGAGCGGTTCTTTTTAGAAATATGAAAATCTTCTTATTTTTTAGGCTAACTACTTGTATATCTAAATATTATTTTTAGATTTGTCTCTTACAATTACAAGAAAAAAATTATGACGTTACAAAACGTATGGCAAGGTTTCTATTTTTACTTTTATTTTTTTAATAAGAGTTGAGACTTTGTATCGTATTGTTAACTAAAAACATATACATCTAAAAGTCTCGAAATATCGAGGCTTTTTTTTATGAATAAGAAATGAACCGAGCATGTTAAAATTATTATTCTCAATAGGAATGATTAATAGCGAACACATGTGACAGTTAAAAACAATATGTATAATAACACATGAATAGAATAGCCATTCAAGGAATAAAAGGATCAAATCATCATATAGTTGCACAAAACTATTTTGGAGATGATATCGTATTGGATGAATGTTTGTCTTTTGATGTTTTGGTTGATAGTTTGCTAAATGATAAAAGTGAGCTAGCAATCATGGCGATAGAAAACACAATTGCAGGTTCTATAATTCCTAATTATGCTTTGATTGACGCTAATAATCTACATATCGCTGGAGAATATTATTTAAATATTCATCATCATTTAATGGCTTTATCAAATCAAACTCTTAATGATATCTTAGAGGTATATTCACATCCAATGGCACTTTTGCAATGTAAAGAGTTCTTTAAAAAACACAAGCATATCAAGCTAGTTGAAGATGTAGATACTGCTGATGTTGCAAAACGAATTTCTGAACAAAACTTAAAAGGAGTTGCTGCTATAGCACCAAAAATTGCTGCAGAAATATATAGTTTGTCGATTGTTGAAGACGAAATTCAAACTATAAAAAACAATGCAACTCGATTTGTAATTCTTCAAACAAGAAAACCAACAAACGGAATAGATTCTATCAATAAAGCGTCTTTAAAGTTTGAATTAGATCATAAACGAGGAAGTTTGGCTGCAATTTTAAATGTAATAAGTGATTGTAAATTGAATTTGACCAAAATACAATCCTTGCCAAAAATTGAAACTCCTTGGAAGTATTCTTTTTTTATTGATGTTACTTTTAATGAATATAAAGATTACGAAAAAGCAAAAACGATTATAGAAATTATGGCTGAGGATTTCAAAATATTGGGAGAATATAAAAACGGACGATCATGATGGAGTTTGCGAATCGAACAAAACTAATTCAAGAATACTACTTCTCTATTAAATTACGAGAAGTAAGAAAACTTGCAGCAGCAGGAAAACCAATCATTAATATGGGGATTGGTAGTCCAGACTTACAACCGCCAAAAGAGGTGATTTCTGCTATTACAAGTAGTTTGACAGATGCTACTGCTCATAAATACCAATCATATATTGGTTTGCCAGAACTTAGAAATGCGATTGCAAATTTTTATAAAGACAAGTACAATGTTTCTTTAAATTCTGATAACGAAATTTTACCATTGATAGGTAGTAAAGAAGGTATTATGCATATTTCTATGGCTTTTTTAAATGAAGGAGATAGTGTTTTAATTCCTAATCCTGGATATCCAACATACAGTTCTGTTACCAATTTAATTGGAGCAAAACCAGTTCTTTATAATTTAAATGATAGTAATAATTGGCAACCAAATTTTGAAGAATTAGAACAAGAAGATTTATCAAAAGTGAAGTTGATGTGGATAAATTATCCACACATGCCAACAGGAGCAAACGCGCAAAGAGCGGCTTTAGAAAAGATAATTTCTTTCGGTAAAAAACACAATATTGTGATTGTAAATGACAATCCATATTCGTTTATTTTGAATGATAATCCGCAGAGTATTCTACAGATAGATGGTGCAAAAGAGATCGCGATGGAATTAAATT
>CALIIP010000266.1 GCA_938018045.1 uncultured Flavobacteriaceae bacterium | reverse complement strand
AAAAATGAAAAAAATATTATCACTAGTAATTATCGCACTTATTTTCACTTCTTGTGGAGGTGAAAAAGAACAAACTATCGATGACGTTATTGCAACCGATAATCTAGAAGCAATAAGAGAGAAAAGAGCTACTGTAGTTTTAAAACAACATGAAATAAACGAGCAAATAAAACAATTGGATGATAAAATATCTGAATTAGATACTTCTAAAAAAATCCCATTGATAACAACTTTCTCTGCTAAACAAGAAGTTTTTGATCACTTTTTGGAATTACAAGGAAGTGTTCAAACAAAACAAAATCTTGTAATATATCCTGAAATGTCAGGAATATTAACTCGTGTATATGTAAAGGAAGGTCAGAAAGTTTCAAAAGGTCAACTTTTAGCATCAATCGATGATGGTGGACTGAGTCAACAACTTGCTCAACTTCAGATTCAAGCAGATTTAGCAAAAACTACTTTTGAACGACAAGAACGTCTTTGGAATCAAAAAATAGGTAGTGAAATTCAGTATTTACAAACAAAATCTTCTTATGAAGGTCAACAGAAAGCAGTGAGTCAATTAAAAAGTCAATTAGGAAAAAGCTCTGTAAGAGCACCTTTCTCTGGTGTTATTGATGATGTAATTTCTGAACAAGGAAGTGTTGTTTCTGCTGGAATGTCATCCTTAATGCGTATTGTAAACTTAAGAGAAATGTATATTGAAACTGATGTTCCAGAAAGTTATATTTCTAGCGTATCTGTAAATAAGAATGTTGAAGTAGAATTTCCTGTTTTAGGCAAAAAGATGGATGCTAAAATTCGTCAAACTGGAAACTTTATAAATCCTGCAAATAGGACTTTTAAAATTGAAATAGCCGTCCCAAATAAAGATGGCTTAATCAAGCCAAACCTTACTGCAAAGTTAAAAATCAATGATTACTCTAATAAAAATGCAATCTTAATACCACAAGATATTATTTCAGAAAATGCGAAAGGTGAGCAATATATCTATGTAGTAAAAGACAAAAAAGGTAAATATGCTACTGCTGAGCAAGTAATTATTGAAACTGGAAAAACTCAAGGAGATATTATTGAAGTACTTAAAGGAATTGAAAATGATACTGAAATCATTAAAGAAGGTGCTAGAAGTGTAAGAAATCAACAAGAAGTTGAAATCTCTAACAAATAAATTATCAAAATGGCTAAACAACAAAAAAAATTAGATAAAGAATTTGGCTTATCATCTTGGGCAATTGGTAATAAAACTACCATATACGTAGTGATTGCTTTGATTTTATTTTTAGGTGGCTCTGCATACTATAGTATGCCTCGAGAAAACTTTCCTGAGATAAAAGAAACTAAAATATATGTGAGTTCTGTATTTCCTGGGAATACAGCAGAAGATATTGAAAAACTAATTACAGACCCTCTAGAAGACAAACTAAAAACAGTGAGTAATGTTGTTGAAATTACCTCAACTTCACAAGAAGATTACTCTATGGTTGTTGTAGAATTTGATGAGAACATCACTGTAGATCAAGCAAAACAAAAGATTAAAGACGAAATAGATTCTGAAACTTCTGGTGAAGATTGGCCAACTTTTAATGACGCCAAAATTGAACCAAATGTATTTGAATTAAGCATGTCTGAAGAAATTCCGATTGTAAATATTAATATCTCTGGAGATTATCCTGTAAATAAACTAAAAGAGTTTGGTGAATATTTACAAGATGAAATTGAAGATTTATCAGAAATTAAAAAAGTAGATATTCGTGGTGCGCAAGAAAAAGAAGTTGAAGTTGCGGTAGATATTTATAAGATGATGGCTGCGCAAGTTAGTTTTAGTGATATAATTGGAGCAATTGGAAATGAAAATATGACCATGTCTGCAGGCAATCTTATTGCTAGCGGACAAAGACGTACCATTAGAATTGTTGGTGAAATTGAAAAACCATCAGTTCTAAATACTATTGTAGTAAAATCTGAAGATAACAGTCCGATATACCTTAAAGACATCGCAAAAGTTACATTTAAAGATAAAGATAAAACAACTTACGCAAGAGAATGGGGAGAGCAAGTAGTGATGCTTGATGTAAAAAAACGTTCTGGAGAAAATATGGTTGCAGCAGCTCTTCAAATTGAAGAAATTGTAAAAAAAGCGAAAGCAACTATTTTCCCACCAAACTTAAAAGTTACAATTGCCAATGATCAATCTTCAAAAACAATTGGTCAAGTAGATGATCTTGTAAATAATATTCTTTTCGGAATTATACTCGTCGTAACCGTTTTGATGTTCTTCCTTGGATTTAAAAATGCACTCTTTGTAGGTTTTGCAATACCAATGTCAATGTTTATGTCTTTAATGATTTTGAGTATGCTTGGTTACACGATGAATACGATGATTCTTTTTGGGCTTATTATGGGTCTTGGAATGCTTGTAGATAACGGAATTGTAGTTGTCGAGAACGTATATCGATTAATGGAAGAAGAAGGATTAAACCGAGTTGATGCAGCCAAGAAAGGAATTAGTGAAATAGCATTTCCTATTATTATTTCTACCGCAACAACAGTTGCTGCATTTATACCTTTAGGCCTTTGGCCTGGAGTAATGGGACAATTTATGGTTTATTTCCCGATAACATTATCGGTAGTTTTAGGTTCATCATTATTTGTAGCAATCTTTTTTAACTCAGTTTTAGTGTCACAATTTATGACGATTGAAGATAAAGACATGCCAATAAAGCGTATTATCATTATATCTTCTATAGTTGCTGTAATTGGTCTGGTTATTTTTATAGTTGGTGGCGCATATAGAGGCTTAGGGTCTGTAATGATATTTACTGCTATTATGCTTTGGGTTTATCGTTTTGTATTAAGAAAATGGGCAAATTATTTTCAATCAAAAATACTTACGCGTTTAGAAAATTGGTATGGAAGACAATTGAAAAGTGCTTTGAGTGGATGGAGACCTTATGCATTAACTTTTGGAACATTCATGTTGCTAATTGTAGCGTTTATGACTTTTGGATGGTCGCTTGGAACACAAAGAACTAAAGTAGAATTTTTTCCAGATAACAAACCAAATCAAATAATTGTTTATATCGAATATCCTGAAGGAACAGATATTGAAAAGACCAATAGAATTACAAAGGAGATAGAAGAAAAAGTATATGCAGTTATTAATGAGAGTACTTATATGGATGATGGGCACAATTTCTTAGTTGAAAGTGCTGTATCACAAGTTGGTGAAGGTGCTGGAAACCCAAATACAGATGGAGGTTCTGCTGCTGAAATGCCACATAAAGGAAAAATAACTGCCTCTATGCGTGAATATAAATACAGACGTGGTCAAGACAGTGAATTATTAAGACAGAAGGTTCAAACAGCATTGGTTGGAATATATCCTGGAGTTTTAATATCTGTAGAGAAAGATTTAAATGGTCCTCCTGCAGGAGCGCCAATAAACATAGAGATTGAAGGTGATGATTATTCAGAATTAATTGTTACAGCAGAAAAAATGCGCGAATTCATCAACAATAGAAATATTGCTGGAATTGATGAATTAAAAATTGATGTAAATAAAGACAAGCCTTCTATGCAAGTTGTTGTAGATAGAGAAAAGGCTGGAGAGCTAGGTGTTTCTACAGGTCAAGTTGGGCAACAATTACGTAATTCAATCTTTGGAGCGAAAGCAGGAATCTACAAAGAAGATGGTGAAGATTATGATATTTATGTCCGTTTTAATAAAGAAAATAGATACAATACGAGTGCATTATTTAATCAAAAAATGACCTTTAGAGATATGGCGTCAGGACAAGTGAAAAGTATTCCCGTTTCTGCAGTCGCTACGCATACCAACAACTCTGGTTTTAGTGCTATAAAACATAAAAAAGTTAAAAGAGTTGTTACTGTTTATTCTGCATTATCTCCTGGATATACTGATGCTGGAGCAATTGTTGCTCAAATTCAAAACGAAATGGAAAATTTCACATCATTACCAAAAGGTGTGAAAATTGACTTTACAGGACAAATTGAAGAGCAAAATAAACAAATGACATTTTTAATGGGAGCCTTTTTTACAGGACTTGGATTGATCTTTTTAATTCTGATTCTTCAGTTTAATTCTATTTCAAAACCAACTATCATTATGATAGCCATCTTTTTAAGTTTGATTGGTGTGTTTGGCGGAATTGTAATATCTGGAAGTGCATTTGTTATTATGATGACAATGATGGGAATAATATCCTTAGCCGGAATTGTGGTAAACAACGGAGTTGTGCTCTTAGATTATGCACAATTGTTGATCGATAGAAAAAAGGTTGAAAAAGGATTAGACGATACTGAATATTTAGAAACGCAAGATTTATTTGATATGATTGTTGAAGCAGGAAGGGCTCGTTTACGTCCTGTATTGTTAACCGCAATTACAACTATTCTTGGATTGATTCCTCTAGCAATTGGATTAAATATTAATTTCTTTACACTATTTAGTGAATTTAATGCTAACATTTATATGGGTGGAGACAATGTTATTTTTTGGGGACCTCTTGCTTGGACCGTTATTTATGGTTTGATAATCGCAACGTTCTTAACATTGATTGTAGTGCCAATTTTATTCTTCTTAGTTACGAAATTTAAAATGTGGATACGTTCAAAATCTACACCAACAACAATTACCGAATAATAGTTATCAATATTATTTAGTAAAATCCGTTACGCTTTTTGTGTGGCGGATTTTTTTATAGTTTAATAAACTTTTGCTTAAGTATTTCTCCGTTTGATAACTGAACATTAAAGAATAATACAGTTCCAACTTTTATAGTATTTGATGTAATAAGTAATTCATTTTCAGTTGTAGATGTGTCAATTAATAACCTTCCTAAAACATCATACGCTTTGACTTGAGAAAGTGTATTTCCAGTATCGCTAATATATTTAACCAGTATATTTTCTGATTGATTTGCAATAATTAAATCTGTAGTATTTACTTCAACCTCATCGACACTTAAAGCTTCTGGTTCTTTAAAAACAATTTCAAAACGCTCATTATACGTTCCAATTGCTGCAATTTCAAAGACATAATTACTGTCTTTCAAATTATGCACAACATCTAATTCATTATCAATTAAATAAACTGGAATATCAGACAAAATACCTTCAGTTTCAAATATACTTATTGTCAAAGGAACCAAAATACGAGAATCGAAACCTAAAGGCACTATATAAGTGTCCTTAAATGAAGGTTTTCCTTGAATATTAAATGCATTTCCATCTATTAGAGAATATAAACTTACATGAGTTCCTCCTCCTAAAAATACACCATCATAATAATTGTCATAGCCATGAGTTGCATTGTCAAAGAAACCAATTAATGCCTGATTAAAGGCACCATCAGGATTGGTAAGATTAATCCACATTCTATCTTTAACTGTTGTTGCAATGGTTGATGCAGAACTAGATCTAAAAAATTGAGAGTTTGAATTAGCAACATTACGCATCGAATTATTAAAAGTAACATCTCCAGAATAATTTGCTTCTACAATAAACCCTTGTCCAGAACCAATTTTACCTGTTGGCGCGTTACTTGCTCCTGCATCACTTGTAGATCCTGTCATTGTTGCAACTCCTCCTGACAAGTTATAAGATGCATAATCATCTGGATGAAAATTTTGAGCATCTGGACCTGGATAAGATGCTGAAATATCATCTATATGTGTCCAAAAATAAAGTGTTCCACTTATTGCTGGGTTTTG
>CALIIP010000265.1 GCA_938018045.1 uncultured Flavobacteriaceae bacterium | reverse complement strand
TATAGATCAACTTACAGGCAATGTTTTTATCACCTTTGACTTAGATGCATTAGACCCTTCAATTATGCCAAGCACGGGAACTCCAGAACCTGGAGGTTTATTTTATTATGAAACTTTAGAGTTTTTAAAGAAAGTATTTACTGAACGTAATGTTGTTGGTTTTGATATCGTTGAATTATGTCCAAATCCTGAAGAAAAATCATCTGATTTTTTAGCAGCCAAATTGTATTACAAAATGTTAAGTTATAAGTTTTCTTCAGAAATGGAAGATGAAGAAGATTATGAAGAAGATGTAGACTCTCCATTTAATCAGTTATCTAAGTTTAAAAACGATGATGATGATTTTTAAGTAATTATGAAAATAGAAAACATAGAAAATATTGAATTACAGTATTTAACAATTCAGGACTATCAAGAATTAAAACAAGCAATGATTGAGGTGTATTCTAATATGCAGAATACGTATTGGGAAGAATCTCAAATTCAATCTTTAATCAGTAAATTTCCTGAAGGTCAGATAATTATAAAAATAAATGATCAGCTTGCTGGTTGCGCACTATCATTAATGGTAGATTATGATAGTTTTGACGATGAGCATACGTACGAAGATATCACTGGAAATTATACGTTTAGTACACATACTAAAACTGGTGATGTTTTATATGGAATAGATGTTTTTATTAAGCCAGAATATAGAGGTTTAAGAATAGGGCGTAGATTATATGATTACAGAAAAGAACTATGCGAAAAGTTAAATTTAAGAGGAATTGCATTTGGCGGTAGAATTCCAAATTATCATAAACATGCCAATTTACTTTCTCCCAAAGAATATATAGAAAAAGTAAAGCGAAAAGAAATACACGATCCTGTTTTAAACTTTCAGATTTCTAATGATTTTCATCCTACTAAAATTTTAAATGGATATTTAGAAGGCGATGAAAATTCAGGAGAATTTGCAGTGTTATTAGAATGGGATAATATCTATTACAAAAAGAAATCTAAAAAAGCGGCAACCAAAAAAACAGTTGTACGCTTAGGATTAATTCAATGGCAAATGCGATTGTATAAAGATTTAGATGAATTAATGCAACAAGCAGAGTATTTTGTAGATGCAGTTTCTGCTTATAGATCAGATTTTGCCTTGTTTCCAGAGTTTTTTAATGCACCATTAATGGCTGATAATAATCATCTTCCAGAATCGGAAGCAATTAGAGAATTGGCAAAGTACACACCAATTATTGTTCAGAAATTTTCTGAATTGGCAATTACATACAATATCAATATTATTACTGGAAGTATGCCAGAATTAAAAGATGGTTTATTGTACAATGCTGGATATTTATGTAGACGAGATGGCACAACAGACAGATATGAGAAACTTCATGTAACACCAGATGAAGCAAAAGTTTGGGGAATGCAAGGTGGAAATGAAATTAAAACATTTAATACAGACTGTGGTAAAATAGGTGTTTTAATATGTTATGATTCTGAATTTCCAGAATTAAGTAGAATTCTGGCAGAAGAAGGAATGGATATTTTATTTGTTCCATTTTTAACAGATACTCAAAACGGGTATTCAAGAGTGAGACATTGTGCGCAAGCAAGAGCCATAGAAAACGAATGTTACGTTGCTATTGCAGGTAGTGTAGGGAATTTGCCAAAAGTAAATAATATGGACATTCAGTTTGCTCAATCAATGGTATTTACACCTTGTGATTTTTCTTTTCCTGCAAATGGAATAAAAGCCGAAGCAACCACAAATACCGAAATGATTTTAATTGCTGATGTCGATTTAGATTTATTAAAAGATTTGAATCAATTTGGAAGTGTACGCAATTTAAAAGATAGAAGAACAGATATTTTTGAAGTTAGAAAACTTAAAAAACCTTAAAAATGATAAACACAAATAGACAACCAATCTCAGAATTTATAGAAAAATACTTTTTGCATTTTAATGCTGCTGCTTTAGTAGATGCTGCAAAAGGATATGAAACGCAATTAGAACAAGGTTCTAAAATGTTAGTTTCATTAGCAGGAGCTATGAGTACCGCAGAAATAGGAAAGATTTTTGCAGAAATGATTCGTCAAGATAAAGTACATATCATTTCTTGTACAGGTGCAAATCTTGAAGAAGATATTATGAATTTAGTAGCACATTCTCATTATAAGCGTGTTCCAAATTATAGAGATTTAACGCCGCAAGATGAGTGGGATTTATTATTGAAAGGATTAAATCGTGTAACAGATACATGTATTCCGGAAGACGAAGCTTTTAGAAGATTGCAAAAACATATTTTCAAAATTTGGAAAGATGCAGAAGAAGACGATGAGCGATTTTTCCCACATGAATATATGTACAAGCTATTATTGTCAGGAGTTTTAGAAGAATATTATGAAATAGATTTAAAAGATTCTTGGATGTATGCTGCTGCAGAAAAAAGTTTACCAATGGTAGTTCCAGGATGGGAAGACTCTACAATGGGAAATATATTTGCATCCTATGTTTTAAAAGGTCAATTAAAAGCGTCAACCATGAAATCAGGTATTGAATATATGACCTTTTTGGCAGATTGGTATACCAATAATTCTAAAGAAGGAATTGGATTTTTCCAAATTGGTGGAGGAATTGCTGGAGATTTTCCAATTTGTGTTGTACCAATGTTATATCAAGATATGGAAAGAGATGACACACCTTTTTGGAGTTATTTTTGTCAAATTTCAGATTCGACAACAAGTTATGGTTCTTATTCAGGCGCAGTGCCAAACGAAAAAATTACTTGGGGAAAATTAGATATAGACACACCAAAATTTATTATAGAAAGTGATGCAACTATTGTTGCTCCTTTGATATTTGCTTA
>CALIIP010000264.1 GCA_938018045.1 uncultured Flavobacteriaceae bacterium | reverse complement strand
AGATAAAAACTGGGTGAAAATTACTTCACTTAAAAAGTACGGAATTACAAATATTACAAGACTTGCCACAAGTCCGAATGGCAGTAAAATTGCAATAGTTGGAGAAAAAACTGTCGTAGATCCAAATGCATTAATAATTACCGATATTGATGAAAATTTAGAACCAAAATTAGAAAACATCTCTTGGATCTCTGGAAATTGGAAAGGCGAAGCATTTGGTGGAATTACAGAAGAAAACTGGAGTGAACCTCTTGGAGATTCTATGATGGCAACGTTTAAGTTGGTAGTTGATAATAAAGTTCAATTCTACGAAATTGAAATTATTAGAGAAATTGAAAACTCATTAGTTTTACAATTAAAACACTTTCACCACGATTTAAAAGGTTGGGAAACCAAAGATGAAACTGTAGATTTTCCACTCAAAAAAATTACAGCAAATAAAGTAGTTTTTGAAGGAATGACTTTTGAAAAAATTAGTGATAACGAAATGAATATATATGTAGACATTCACAATGATGACGGTAAAGTTGAAACTGTGAAGTTTAACTACACAAAAGATTAGATTAAACCAACTTTCGTAAAATCAAAAAACGCGCTCAATATGAGCGCGTTTTTTTATTAATTATATTTGAGAAGTTTACTTTTCTTCTTCTACCTCTTCAAAGTCAACATCTTGCACATCATCTTCTGCTGAACCAGCATCACCTTGAGGCTCTGCTCCTGCTCCACCTGCTTGTTGTGCTGCAGCTTGCATTTCTTCTGATGCTGCTTGCCAAGCTCCGTTAATCTTTTCCATTGCAGCATCTATCAGTGCAATATCTTTAGATTCGTGTGCTGCTTTTAATTCAACTAATGCAGCTTCGATTGGTGCTTTCTTATCATCAGATAATTTTTCACCAAATTCTTTCAATTGTTTTTCTGTTTGGAAAATCATTGAATCTGCTCCATTAATTTTTTCAGCAGTTTCTTTTGCTGCTTTATCAGATTCAGCATTTGCTTCTGCTTCTTCTTTCATTTTTTTGATTTCATCTTCAGTCAATCCAGAAGATGCTTCAATACGGATGTTATGCTCTTTCCCTGTTCCTTTATCTTTTGCAGAAACATTGATGATACCATTGGCATCAATATCAAAAGTTACTTCAATTTGAGGAACTCCTCTTTGTGCTGGTGGTAAACCATCTAAATGAAAACGTCCAATTGTATTATTATCTGCAGCCATTGCACGCTCACCTTGTAATACGTGAATTTCTACTGATGGTTGATTATCTGCTGCTGTTGAGAACACTTGAGATTTCTTTGTAGGAATCGTAGTATTTGCATCAATCAATTTTGTCATTACATTACCCATAGTTTCGATACCAAGAGATAATGGAGTAACATCTAATAACAATACATCTGTTACATCTCCTGTTAAAACTCCTCCTTGAATTGCTGCACCAACGGCAACTACCTCATCAGGATTTACACCTTTTGATGGTGCTTTTCCAAAGAATTTCTCTACTGCTGCTTGTACTGCAGGAATACGAGTTGAACCTCCAACTAAAATTACTTCATCAATATCTTTGGTAGATAAACCAGCGTTTTTTAGAGCTGTTTGACAAGGCTCAATCGTTCTTTTGATTAAATCGTCAATCAACTTTTCAAAACTTGATCTTGATAATTTACGTACCAAGTGTTTTGGTCCACTTGCAGTTGCTGTAACATATGGTAAGTTAATTTCTGTTTCTGTAGAAGATGATAATTCAATCTTTGCTTTTTCAGAAGCCTCTTTTAAACGTTGCAAAGCCATTGGATCTTTACGCAAATCTATGTTTTCATCTTTCATAAATTCTTCTGCCAACCAGTTGATGATTTTTTCATCAACATCATCTCCACCTAAATGTGTGTCACCATCTGTTGCTAAAACTTCAAAAACTCCGTCACCTAATTCTAAGACAGAAACATCATGTGTTCCTCCACCAAAATCAAATACTGCAATTTTTTTATCTTCTTGTTTTTTATCCATTCCGTAAGCCAAAGCTGCTGCTGTTGGCTCATTGATTATTCTACTAATTTTCAAACCTGCAATTTCTCCTGCTTCTTTCGTTGCCTGACGTTGTGCATCGTTAAAATATGCTGGCACAGTAACTACTGCTTCTGACACTTCGTATCCTAAATAATCTTCAGCTGTTTTTTTCATTTTTTGAAGTACCATTGCAGAAATTTCTTGTGGTGTATATAAACGACCATCAATATCTACTCTTGGTGTATCATTATCACCTTTTACTACTTTATAAGGTACTCGCTTGATTTCTTTCGAACATTCTGAGAATTTATTACCCATAAAACGTTTGATAGAATAAACCGTTTTTAAAGGGTTTGTAACTGCTTGACGTTTTGCTGGATCACCAACTTTACGCTCGCCTCCTTCAATAAAGGCAACGATAGAAGGTGTTGTTCTTTTCCCTTCTGCATTTGGGATTACAACTGGCTCATTCCCTTCCATTACAGAAACACACGAGTTAGTTGTACCTAAATCAATTCCTATTATTTTACTCATAATTTTATATTTTAATTGTGTTGATATATTTTTTCTAACATTTTATACAAGTCAATCATTATGCCAACAGAATTTTTATGCCAACTTGTCATATTTAATTTTTAAAAAAAAATATAGTTTTACTTATTGTTTTTATAGATATCCTATATTAGCGACATAAAACTAACCGACAAAAATGGAATGTATTTCGGTATTTGATATGCTTAAAATTGGTGTTGGACCTTCAAGTTCTCACACTTTAGGTCCTTGGAGAGCAGCAGAACGATGGATTAAGCATCTGAAAAATAATTTGTTGTTTGATAAAATAACACATATAAAAGTAGATTTGTATGGATCGCTATCACTAACAGGAAAAGGGCATGCTACAGATTTGGCCATTATTTTAGGCTTGTCTGGAAAAGATCCTGAAACAATGCCTATTGATTTAATAGATTTAATTATTAATGAAGTAAAGGAATCCAATAAAATTAATTTTGATAATAGCAAAATTATAGATTTTATAAGTTTAGAAAGTATTATTTTTAATAGAGATTTTCTTCCTTATCATTCAAACGGAATGAAGTTTACAGGTTTTGAAAATGAAAGAGAAATATCTTCAGAAATCTATTATTCTATTGGAGGAGGATTTGTTGTGCAAGAAGAAAGGATTATATCAAAAAAGAAAGATAAACTACTCAATGCTTTTCCATTTCCAATTCAAACTGCTAAAGAACTAGAAAATTATTGCAAAGAAGAAAATGTTCCAATTTCTGAAATTGTTTTAAAGAACGAACTCTCATTAAAGTCAGAAAAAGAAATTGATGACGAACTTTTACGTATATGGAATACAATGCTTGAATGCATGTATATTGGTTGTCATACGGAAGGTACTTTGCCTGGAGGATTAAACGTGAGAAGAAGAGCATATGACATTCATCAAAGATTAAAAAGTGAAATACCATATTCAAATCATCAAGAATGGATACATTCTATTCGAAATACAGAAGTGAAATTTAGACAAATCTTAAAATGGGTTAGCTGTTTTGCACTAAGTGTAAATGAAGTAAATGCATCTTTAGGACGCGTTGTTACAGCACCAACAAATGGGTCAGCTGGAGTTATTCCTGCCGTTTTGATGTATTATCTAGTGATTGAAGATCATACTGCTGATTTCAGTCATATTAAAAAATTCTTGTTAGTTGCTGGAGAAATAGGAAGTATTGTAAAAAAAGGTGCTACAATATCTGCTGCAATGGGTGGCTGTCAAGCAGAAATTGGTGTTTCATCTGCTATGGCTGCAGGAGCATTGACAGAATTGTTAGGCGGAACTCCAGAACAAGTTTTAATGGCTAGTGAAATTGCTATGGAACATCATCTTGGCTTAACCTGTGATCCTATTGGTGGTTTGGTACAAATACCTTGTATTGAACGCAATGCTATGGGAGCAATAAAAGCAATAAATGCTGCTGAATTGGCTTTAGAATCTGATGCTAAAAATGCGAAAGTTCCGTTTGATAAAGTAATTGCAACTATGTGGAGTACTTCACAAGATATGAATACTAAATATAAAGAAACTTCTGAAGGCGGATTAGCTGTAAGTGTTAACATTTCAGATTGTTAAGAAAAAATTTTAGGAAAATGAATAAAATTCTTTATATTTGAAAAAAGATAAACTTAATTAAAAACTAAAATTTCTAAACATGAGTAAATTTGACGAAAAAGTAGCGAAATACAAAAAATTTATGGACGATAAAAACTTTCGTTCAAATGATGATTTGCTAAGAGCTGTAACAAAAGGATTGGGTCCATCAATTTATAAAGCAGATGCAGAAACTGTTTCTGGTTCAGACCCTAAAGAATTAGCAACAGTTAAAAATAACTATTTAATTAAAAAATTAGGTTTGGCTGATAGCCCAAAATTAGATGAAGGTATTGCTGAAGTAATGGAGAGAATTGGAAAATCTGAAAGAAACAAATACAGAGCTGTAGTATATTATATGCTAATGAAAAAATTTGATAAAGAGTCTGTTTACGGAATGTAAACGATTATCAATATTAAAAAAAAGACCATCCGCTTATAAGCGAGATGGTCTTTTTTTATCTTGTGAATACTAATTCTGTTTCAGTTGACAACTTACTATCAAATCTATATTTATCAGAATTAAAACCTTTTAAACCTTCAATAGTATCAATGTTATTTTGAATTATATAACGTGTCATAGATCCCCTTGCTAACTTAGCGAAAATGGCAATTGTTTTATACACACCGTTTTTATACTCTTTAAATACAGGCGTAATCACTGGAACTTTAAGTTCCTTCGATTTTATCACTTTAAAATATTCATTACTTGCAAGGTTTACAAATAATTCATCATCGGTCATTTCGTCATTCAAGGCTTTTGTAATTGAACTACCCCAAAATTGATATAGATTTTCTTTTCTTCCAACTTTTAATTTTGTACTCATCTCTAAACGATAAGGCTGCATTAAATCTAATGGTTTTAAAATCCCGTATTGTCCTGAAAGTATGCGTAATTTATCTTGTAGCTGTGGTAATTTATCTTCTAAAATTGTATTCACATCAAGACCTCGATATACATCACCTTTAAAAGCATAGATTGCTTGCTTTGCATTCTCTAAATTAAAAGGTAAGTTCCATTCTTGATTGCGCTCATAGTTTAACTGCCCTAAATTTGCAGAAATATGCATTAACTCAGATAATTTCTTTACAGATTTCTTTTTTAAAACTGAATTTAACTTTGCTGATTCGTCTAAAAAAATACTATTAGTATGTAACGACGTTAGAGCTTTTTCTTCAAAATCTAAAGATTTTGCTGGCGATATTACTATTTTCATTAATGGTATTTATTATTTAGTATTTTACAATCTGTTATTACTCTTTCTGATTCACCGTATAAACACGCCACTTTTCAATACATTTTTTAATATCATCAGGGATTTCTGAATTAAATTGCATGAATTTTCCTGTTTTTGGATGTGTAAATCCTAATGTTTTGGCGTGCAAAGCTTGTCTAGGTAATACTTTAAAACAATTATCTACAAACTGTTTGTATTTGGTAAACGTAGTTCCTTTTAAAATACGTTCGCCTCCATAACGCTCGTCATTAAATAACGTGTGACCTATATGCTTAAAATGTGCTCTAATTTGATGTGTCCTTCCTGTTTCTAGTTTACACTCAACCAAAGTTACATAACTAAAACGTTCTAAAACTTTATAATGTGTCACTGCATGCTTACCAAAATCACCTTCTGGAAAAACATCCATTTGTAAACGGTTTTTTAAACTACGCCCAACATTACCAGTAATTGTGCCTGATTCTTGTTCAATATTCCCCCAAACCAATGCATAATACAATCGCTCTGTTGTGCGATCAAAAAATTGTTTTGAAAGATGTGCCATTGCAAATTCAGTTTTTGCAACAACCAATAATCCACTTGTATCTTTATCAATTCTATGAACTAATCCTGGACGTTCATTACTATTGGTTGGTAAATTTTCGATATGATGAATTAAACCATTTACCAATGTTCCTGAGTAATTACCATGTCCTGGATGTACGACCATTCCTGGAGGTTTATTCACAACCATAACATCATTGTCTTCATAAACAATATCAATCGGAATATCTTCTGCTACTAATAAATTTTCGTGAGGAGGATGGGCCAAAACGATTCGAACTACATCGTTTGGTTTTACTTTGTAACTAGATTTTACAGGAATTTCATTCACCAAAACATTACCTGCTTTGGCCGAGCTTTGAATTTTATTTCGTGTAGCATTTTCAATAAAATTCATTAAAAATTTATCTACACGTAGCGGTTCTTGTCCTTCGTGAGCAGTATATTTAAAATGCTCATATAATTCTTCTTTCTCTAACGCTTCCTCTTCTTTCATAGTTCTCCTTTCTTATTAGCAAAATCTAACGGCCATTTCCGTCTCCTAATTTTAAATTTATTATCGAGTTTTTAGGTAACTCAGTTCCAACTTCAATAGTTTTACCATCATGATACAAGCCTCTTACTACATCTTTAGCGATATCTGAAACATATTTAGGGCTATCGCCAATTCTAAAACCAACAGATAATAAAACCGTTTCAGCATTTCTACGCGATTTTCTTAATACATCAGGAATATTTACATTTTGATATGTTGGTCTATTTATTTTTAGATAAATTTTTCTATTTTCTTTAACAAAATCTCCTGGTTCAGGATCTTGTTCAATTACCGAAAGTGGTGGATAATCAGGGTTGAAATTAGTAGAATCAACTATCTTTAATGCTAAATCTAGTTCGTCTAATTTTGCTTTAACTTCACTTATTGTCAATTTTGATAAATCTGGAACTTCTATTTTTTGACTATGATTGGTTGTAATCTTCATCCATTGCATTATTAATACAATAAATATTATTAAACCAATAATTGCAATTCCTAATTGTTTTAAAAATGTTTTACTTTTTACAAAATTTACCAAACTCATATCCTACATATTATTTCAACAAAGATATAAAACGTATTCACACTATGTAAATTATATAATACAAAAAAGAAAAATATACTAGATTGAAGATTTAATAAAAAGTTTATCTATTTGATCTATAAATTCTTGTGGATTACTTAAGTATTTAATATTATTAGACAGAAAGTCTACATTATAATTTCCTGAGACCAAATACAAAGTATCATTATTATCAGAAATTTGCTTAAAGTTTTTAAAATACTTTTCGCCTTTTGAAGCTGTAAAAACAGAAAATACAATTTTGGCTCCTGTCATTTTAGCAATCTGCTGAATATTATTTAATGGAACGTTTTGCCCTAAATAATACACTCTAAAACCCATTTTTTTAGCAATAAGATAAGCTAACAATAGACCAATCTCATGATCTTCTTTTTCAGAAAGAAACATTATTATTTTAGGGGCATTCTCATCAGAAATAGTAATATCATCGATTTCAGCAATTATCTTTTGTCTTATTAAATTGGACATAAAATGCTCTTGTGATGGAATTGTTTTATTAGTAGACCATAACATACCAACTTGATTTAAAAAAGGGTAAATCAGATTTGTGAAAGTTGACAGTAATCCATTTGACAAAACATTTTTTTTGAAAATTTCATTAAAAACCGCTTCATCTAGTTCTAACATACTTATGATTAAACGATTTACATCATCTTCAAATTTATCAGAAAATTCGGAACCAATATCTAAAACTTGGGCATGAAAATCTTTTTCAGAGAGATTATCAATAGTCGAAATTCTATATCCATTATTCAATAAAATTTTAATATTCAATAATTTTCGCACTTCTGCGTCAGAATAATATCTAATATTACTAGTTGATCGTTCAGGCTTTAAAAGATCATATCTCTTCTCCCAAACTCTTAATGTGTGGGATTTTATTCCAGATAATGTCTCTACTTGAGACATTGTATACATTTCCATGTCTAATATTTTTATAGTAATAGTTGAACAAATATACACATTTTCATGTTTCTCCAATAAAAAAAGCTAAAAAAATTATAATTTTGTTTAACTTTTAAGTTAAAATACTTAAACATTTAAATATTTATTATATATTTGTCAAAGAATTTTAACTTAAAACCTAAACAAAATGAATTTATTCAAAACAAAAACTGCAAAAATTTCTAGGCTATTATTCTTATTTATAGCAATGACCTCTACGTTACTTCTAACTAGTTGTGACGATGACGATGATAATATGATGGAACCAACACAGACAATAGTTGATATTGCTGCTGGAAATTCTGACTTTTCTATTTTAGTATCTATATTACAAATGCCAGAATTCTCAGATTTATTAGCAGCCGCTAGTGATCCTAATTCTTCATTAACAGTATTTGCTCCAAACAATACAGCATTTACAAACTTATTGACTGCTTTAGGTAAATCGAGTTTAGACGAAGTACCAACTCCTTTATTAAGACAACTTATCGAATACCATATAGTTGGTTCTACTGTTTTATCAACTCAATTAACAAATGGACCAGTTCCAACTTTATTAATCGATGAATCAATCACTGTTGATATTACAAACGGAGTAAAAATAAACAGTTCAAATGTTTTAATTGCTGATTTAGAAGCAAGTAACGGAGTAATTCATGCTATTGATGCAGTATTATTACCATCATTTGTAACAAATGCTCTTGGAACAATTTCTGATGTATTTCTGTTTGATAATGATTATACAATTTTAACTGAAGCATTACAAACTGCTGGTTTACTAGATGTTCTATCAACATCAACAACAGATGGATACACATTATTTGCACCAAGTAATGATGCGTTTATCGCTGCAGGAATTACTTCTTTAGATGGATTAGATGCTGCTACTTTAACTCCAATCTTATTATACCATGTATTAGGAGCAAAAGTATTATCAACAGAATTACCTGCTGATGGTATTGCGCAAACTCTAAGCAATGACGAAAATATATATTTAGGATATTTAACTAGTTCAGTATTGGTTAATGGATTAACTCAAATTACTGAAGTAGATATTGAAAGATCAAACGGAGTTGTTCACAAGATTAACAGAACTTTAGTTCCACCAGCACCAAATGTAGTTGATATTGCAGTTGCATTGTCAACTGCTGATAATCCTGAATTTACAGTACTTGTAAGTTTATTGACTTCACCAGCATATAGTGCAATAACAGATGCAATAATTGCTTCAAGTGACATTACAATTTTTGCTCCAACAGACGCTGCCTTTGATGAAATTGCTTCGGTAATTCCAACATTGACGGAAGCACAAATAAGCAACATCCTTTTATACCATGCTGTTGACGCAAGAGTATTTAGTACAGGTTTATCTGACGGTCAGGTAGTTGGAATGATGAACATGGAAGATATTACAGTAAATATTACAAGTGGCGCAGTATCATTAACAGATTTTACAACTGAAGCTGCAAATGTTACTGAAGTAAACATTCAAGGAAGTAACGGAGTTATACACGTTATAGACAAAGTATTACTTCCATTTTAAATAATTAAGCCCCCATTTAGTTAAGTTTGGTTAGTTAGTTAAATTGTCGGTAGTAGATTGGTTCTGCTACCGGCAATTTTTTTATTTTTACAAAAAAATTATTAGAATATGAAGAAGTATTTGTTTTTTATTTTGGTCGTGCTAAGTTTTGAAATAGTTGCTCAAACTGGATCAATTCAAGGAAGAGTTTACAATGAAGTCAACAACAATCCGATTCAAGGAGCAGCGATAGTTTTAGAAAACACAATAATTGGTACTACTTCTGATGAAAACGGAAATTATTTAATTGAAAACTTAACTCCAGGAAACTATACGATAAGTGCTAGTTTTTTAGGATTTGAAAATGGTTTTTATTTTGATATAAATGTTCCAACAAATAAACCTATTACGATTGATATGCCGCTGCTTGAAAAAGCAACTGATTTAGATGAAATACAACTGGTAACTTCTCCTTTTAAGAAATCTAAAGAATCTCCAATCAATCTTCAAAAAATAAGTGCCGAAGAAATTTATCGTAATCCTGGAGGAAATAGGGATATTTCTAAAGTAATTCAAATTTTACCTGGAGTTGGATCAACAGTATCTTTTAGAAACGATATTATTGTAAGAGGTGGAGCACCAAATGAAAATCGTTTTTATCTAGATGGAATTGAAGTGCCAAATATAAATCATTTTGCTACTCAAGGTTCTTCTGGAGGTCCTGTAGGAATGATAAATGTAAACTTTATTAAAAATGTTGAATTCTATTCTGGAGCATTTCCTGCAAACAGAGGAAATACACTAAGTTCGATTCTAGAATTTGAACAAATTACTGGAAATAAAGAAAAACTTACCGGAACTTTTATGCTTGGCTCTTCTGATGCTGGAATAACATTAGATGGTCCTTTGAGTAAAAAATCAACATTCATCTTATCTGCAAGAAGGTCATATTTACAATATTTATTTAAACTGATAAAATTACCTTTTTTACCTACTTATAATGATTTTCAATACAAACAATCTATCGATGTTAATGACAAAAACAAAGTGACAATTATTGGTTTAGGTGCAATTGATGATTTTAAAATTAATAGTGATGTTAATGATGGTGAAACCGATCAAGAAACATTAAATAGAAACAATTACATTTTGGGTAATATTCCTGTTAATTC
>CALIIP010000263.1 GCA_938018045.1 uncultured Flavobacteriaceae bacterium | reverse complement strand
CGGACTTTTCTGAACTCGAAGTTAATGTTCTATTCCCACTAAGTGCATTTAGATTAAAGAAAAATTTATCTTGAAAAGGTTTTAAAGGATCTTCTTTTTTATATGTGTACGAGATTCCATAAAAAAGATTGCTAAACTCATTTATGCTGTTTTGAGTTGTGTTATTTATTAAATCACTTGATTTCTCTGTTTGAAGTTTTGCTGAAATACTATTTTGAGGATTTATTGCATATGATAAGTCAACTAAAGCACTTGTATTTAAAAAGGTAGAATCTTGCTTATATATATTAAAGTATACTTTTGGTGTAAACGGTGAGTTAAATATATAAGGAGTTTCAACTTCAAGATTAAAACGCTTTCTGTCGCTTCCATTACTTTTCCAGTTGATAGTTATGGTTTCTCCTTTATTAAAAACATTATTTAATAATAAATCTAAATAACCATTGAAGTTTAATTTTCCGTTTTCGTCTGATGAGAATCCAATTAAACCATCAAACTTATTTGATTTATTTTTTTGTAGATATAAATAAACTGTAGTTGAGTCGTTAGTAAACAAAACTTCTGGAGGTTTTATTTCCGATACAAAAGGAAGTGCTTGAACTGTTTGTGAAGCGAACTTTAATTTTTTAGTATTAAACACAGATCCTTTTTTAAGGTTTAGGTGATATTTCACAAATGATTTTGAAAAATCATCGTAACCATTTATAGAAATATCATCAATTTTTCTTTTGATTGTTTTATTGATATGCAAATAAGCAAACAATTCATTGTCTTTACTAGAAATATTTTTAAGCGAAAGTTCAGCAAATGAATTCCCATCATTTTCTAATTGATTTAGAAGACCATTTAAAACTTCTGAAACATTATTAATATTTATTTTAAAATATTTTTCATTAAAATCAGAAGAAAAAGATTTGATACTGTTTTCACCTACAGTATCAGAATTGTAATAAATTGTAACTGTTTTTTTACTTTTGCCCAAAGCATAAAGTGCAATGTATAAAGAATCTTCTTTTTTTATAGATGTAATGTAATTATCGATAAAACCAGTTTCAGTAAGTTTTTTTGATACGCTGTCAATTTCTTCATAAACAGAATTTTCATTTTCATGAAAACGATTAAATCTAATAGAATTTAAAATTGAATTATTTATAGAATCACTATCAACAATTTTTAATTCAATTTTTTGTGCGAAAAGATTTTGAATTGCAACTAAAAAAATGAGGATATATATATAAGGTGTAAAATATTGTTTCAAAAGATAAAAAAATGAGTTATAAATTCTCTGTGAATATATGGTATTCTTGCGATAAGTAAAACTATCTTAAAAATAAATTAATCAGTGCTTGAATTAATGGAAAATAATTGTACATTTGCACACTCTTAAAAAGAGAGTTTAACAATTAAAAAACGTAAACAATAGCAAATTAGTATGCCAACTATACAACAATTAGTACGTAAAGGAAGAACCAGTAAAACTAAGAAGAGTAAATCGGTTGCTTTAAATTCATGTCCTCAAAGAAGAGGAGTATGTACTCGTGTTTATACAACGACACCTAAAAAGCCTAACTCAGCAATGAGAAAAGTAGCAAGGGTTCGTTTAACAAACGGTAACGAGGTAAATGCATATATTCCTGGTGAAGGACATAATTTACAAGAGCACTCGATAGTATTAGTTAGAGGTGGAAGAGTTAAAGATTTACCTGGAGTTAGATACCACATAGTTCGTGGAGCATTAGATACTGCTGGTGTTGAGGGAAGAACTCAACGTCGATCTAAATACGGAGCAAAACGTCCAAAGTAAATTTATTAAAACTATTAATGTAAAGACATGAGAAAAAGAAGAGCGAAAAAAAGAATTCTTTTACCAGATCCAAAGTTTAATGATCAAATGGTAACACGTTTTGTAAATAACTTAATGTGGGATGGTAAAAAATCAACAGCTTTTAAAGTATTTTATGATGCGTTAGACATCGTAGAGGAAAAGAAACAAGATGATGAGAAATCGTCATTAGAGATATGGAAAGATGCTTTAGGTAATGTTATGCCACAAGTAGAAGTTCGTAGCCGAAGAGTAGGTGGAGCAACATTCCAAATACCACAGCAAATTAGACCAGACCGTAAAATTTCTATGGCAATTAAATGGTTGATTTCATATACAAGAAAACGTAATGAAAAAACAATGGCTCAAAAATTAGCTGCAGAGATTTTAGCTGCTGCTAAAGAAGAAGGTGCTGCTGTTAAAAAGAGAGTTGATGTTCATAAGATGGCAGAAGCTAATAAAGCATTTTCACACTTTAGATTTTAATTAGAAATGGCAAGAGATTTAAAATATACAAGAAATATTGGGATTGCTGCTCATATTGATGCTGGTAAAACAACAACTACAGAGCGTGTCCTTTATTATACAGGTGTTTCTCATAAAATTGGTGAAGTACATGATGGTGCTGCTACAATGGACTGGATGGAGCAAGAGCAGGAAAGAGGTATTACTATTACTTCTGCTGCAACAACTTGTACATGGGATTTTCCAACTGAAAATGGAAAACCAACTGCAGATGCAAAAGGATATCATTTTAATATTATAGATACTCCAGGACACGTTGATTTTACTGTAGAGGTAAATAGATCATTACGTGTTTTAGATGGTTTAGTATTCTTGTTTAGTGCGGTTGATGGTGTTGAGCCACAATCTGAAACTAACTGGAGACTAGCAGATAATTACAAGGTTCCAAGAATTGGATTTGTAAATAAAATGGACCGTCAAGGGTCTAACTTTTTGATGGTTTGTCAGCAAGTTAAAGACATGTTAAAATCAAATGCAGTGCCAATTGTTTTAAACATTGGAGATGAAGAGGATTTTAAAGGGGTTGTAGATTTAGTGAAAAATCGTGCGATTATTTGGCATGACGAAACTCAAGGAGCAACTTTCGATGTTATTGAGATTCCAGAAGACATGAAAGAAGAAGCTCGTAAATACCGTGCACTTTTAATTGAAGAAGTAGCTAGTTATGACGAGGATTTATTAGAAAAATTCATGGAAGATGAAGATTCTATCACAGAAGAAGAAGTGCATAAAGCGCTGCGTGCTGCTGTAATGGATATGGCAATTATTCCAATGATTTGTGGTTCTGCGTTTAAAAATAAAGGTGTTCAGTTCTTATTAGATGCTGTATGTCGTTATTTACCTTCACCACTTGATAAAGATGGTATTGTTGGTGTAAACCCAGATACAGAAAAAGAAGAATTACGTAAGCCAGATGTAAAGGAGCCTTTTGCTGCTTTAGCATTTAAAATTGCAACAGATCCTTTTGTTGGTCGTTTAGCATTTTTTAGAGCATATTCTGGTCGTTTAGATGCAGGTTCTTATATTTTGAATAACCGTTCAGGGAAAAAAGAACGTATTTCTAGAATTTACCAAATGCACTCTAATAAGCAAAACGCAATTGAATATATTGAAGCAGGAGATATTGGAGCTGCTGTAGGTTTTAAGGATATTAAAACTGGAGATACAATGAGTGATTTAAAACACCCAATTGTATTAGAATCAATGGATTTTCCAGATCCAGTAATTGGTATTGCAGTTGAACCTAAGACAAAGGCAGATGTTGAGAAGTTAGGAATGGCTTTATCAAAATTAGCAGAAGAAGATCCAACTTTCCAAGTGAAAACTGATGAAGCATCAGGACAAACAATTATTTCAGGAATGGGAGAATTGCACTTAGATATTATTGTTGATAGATTAAAACGTGAATTTAAAGTTGAAGTGAACGAAGGTGAACCTCAAGTTGAATATAAAGAAGCGCTAACCAAAACTGCTGAGCACAGAGAAACTTATAAGAAGCAATCTGGTGGACGTGGTAAATTTGGTGATATTGTATTTGAAATGGGTCCTGCGGATGAAGATTTCGAAGGTCCAGGATTACAATTTGAAGATAAGATTAAAGGAGGGCGTATCCCTAAAGAATTTATTCCTTCAGTAGAAAAAGGTTTTGCTGCAGCAATGAAGAACGGTCCTTTAGCAGGATTTGAAATGGATACAATGAAGATAACTCTTACAGATGGATCTTTCCACCCTGTAGATTCTGATGCACTTTCTTTTGAATTAGCTGCAAAGTTAGGTTACAAATCTTGTGCGAAAGCAGCCGGAGCAGTAATTCTTGAACCAATTATGAAAATGGACGTAGTAACACCTGAAGAAAATATGGGTGATATTGTTGGAGATTTAAATAAGCGTAGAGGTCAAGTTAATGCAATGGATGACAGAGCAGGAGCTAAAGTTGTCAAAGCAGACGTTCCATTATCAGAAATGTTTGGTTATGTAACTACTTTGAGAACATTATCTTCAGGTAGAGCAACATCAACAATGGAATTCTCACATTTTTCACAAACTCCTTCTCATATATCAGAAGCAGTAATAGAAAAAGCAAAAGGTTAATCACTAAATAATAAACGATGAGTCAAAAAATTAGAATAAAATTAAAGTCTTACGATTACAATTTAGTAGATAAATCTGCTGAGAAGATCGTAAAAACAGTTAAAAGTACAGGAGCTGTAGTTAATGGACCAATTCCATTACCAACTCATAAAAAGATTTTTACAGTATTACGTTCACCACACGTAAATAAAAAATCAAGAGAGCAGTTTCAATTAAGTGCTTATAAGAGATTATTAGACATTTATAGTTCGTCATCAAAAACAATTGATGCGTTGATGAAACTTGAACTTCCTAGTGGAGTTGAAGTAGAAATAAAAGTATAATTAAAATACTTTTGATTATTTTGAATAATCAAGAGAACATGTCCTAAGCAGTTGTCGAGGGAAAAACGGAAAAATACATTCAAGGTTGAAGTATTTTCAACCTTGTTTTTTGAATAATAGTAGTAAATTAATAATTAAATTAAATAATATGTCTGGGTTAATAGGAAGAAAAATCGGAATGACCAGCTTATTCGATGAAAATGGAAAGAATATTCCATGTACAGTAATCGAAGCAGGTCCATGCGTTGTTACCCAAGTCAGAACCGAAGAGGTCGACGGATACAATGCGTTACAACTTGGTTTCGATGACAAAAAGGCAAAAAGCTCTAATAAAGCTTTAGATGGTCACTTTAAGAAAGCAGGTACCACAGCCAAAAGAAAAGTCATTGAATTCCAGGGGTTTGAAGAAGAGTATAAATTAGGTGATTCTATCACTGTTGAGCACTTTGCTGAAGGTGAGTTTGTAGATGTTTCTGCAACTTCTAAAGGTAAAGGATTTCAGGGAGTTGTTAAAAGACACGGTTTTGCCGGAGTTGGACAAGCAACACATGGTCAGCACAACCGTTTAAGAGCGCCAGGATCAATTGGAGCTGCATCATATCCAGCAAGAGTATTCAAAGGAATGCGAATGGCCGGACGTATGGGTGGAGAAAAAGTGAAAGTTCAAAATTTAAGAGTTTTAAAAGTAGTTTCTGATAAGAATCTATTGGTTGTAAAAGGATGTGTTCCTGGTCACAAAAACGCTTATGTAATCATTCAGAAATAATGAAAGTAAAAGTTTTAGACATACACGGAAAAGAAACAGGTAGGAAAGTTGAACTTTCAGATACTGTTTTCGCAATAGAACCAAACGATCACGCAATCTATTTAGATGTGAAGCAACACTTGGCTAATAAAAGACAAGGTACTCACAAGGCTAAAGAGAGAGCAGAAATTAGTGGATCTACAAGAAAGATAAAGAAACAAAAAGGAACGGGTACTGCAAGAGCAGGTAGTATTAAATCTGGAGTTTTTAGAGGTGGAGGAAGAATGTTTGGTCCTAGACCAAGAAATTATTCTTTTAAGTTGAATAAAAACTTGAAGAAATTAGCTCGTAAATCAGCCTTAAGTACACAAGCAAAAGATAGCAATATTATGGTAGTTGAAGACTTCAATTTTGATGCTCCAAATACTAAAAATTTCATCGCTGTTTTACAAGGTTTAGGACTTGAGAATAAAAAAGCACTATTTGTGTTGGGTGATTTAAATAATAATGTATATTTGTCATCACGAAATTTAAAACGTGCAAAAACCATAACTAATTCAGGTTTAAACACTTACGAAGTTTTGAATGCAAATAAAATTATTCTTTTAGAGAGTTCTTTAGAAGGAATTAATCAAATTTAAGAAATAGGTAGCAACATGAGTATTTTAATTAAACCTATTATAACGGAAAAAATGACAAATGATAGCGAATTATTTAATCGTTATGGATTTGTCGTAAGCAAGAAAGCTAACAAGGTTGAAATCAAGAAAGCTGTAGAGAGCACTTATGGTGTTTCTGTAAGCAGTGTGAAGACAATGAATTATCCTGTAAAAAGAGTTACTAAATTCACAAAGAGTGGTGTAGTATCTGGAATGAAAGGAGCTTATAAGAAAGCAATAGTTCAGTTAGCAGAAGGCGATAACATTGATTTTTATAACAATATCTAATTTAAGAAATGTCAGTTAGAAAATTAAAACCAGTAACACCAGGTCAGCGTTTTAGAGTAGTAAATGGGTTCGACACCATAACTACTGATAAGCCGGAGAAAAGTTTACTTGCTCCGAATAAAAGATCTGGAGGTCGAAACAACAGTGGAAAAATGACAATGCGCTACATTGGTGGTGGTCATAAAAGAAAATATCGTATTATCGATTTTAAAAGAGATAAGAGTGGTATTCCTGCAACTGTGAAAACAATAGAATACGATCCAAATCGTACTGCATTTATCGCATTACTATCTTATGTAGATGGTGAAAAAAGATATGTGATAGCACAAAATGGATTAAAAGTTGGGCAACAAATTGTCTCAGGTGATGTTGTAGCTCCAGAAATTGGAAATGCTATGCCACTTGGTAAAATGCCATTAGGAACTACAATTTCATGTATTGAGTTAAGACCTGGACAAGGAGCTGTTATGGCTCGTAGTGCTGGATCATTTGCTCAATTGATGGCTAAGGACGGTAAATATGCGACAGTAAAATTACCTTCTGGTGAAACTAGATTGATTTTATTGACTTGTATGGCAACAATTGGAGTTGTTTCTAATTCTGATCATCAATTATTAGTATCTGGTAAAGCAGGTAGAACAAGATGGTTAGGTAGAAGACCTAGAACTAGACCAGTTGTGATGAATCCAGTGGATCATCCAATGGGAGGTGGTGAAGGTAAATCTTCAGGAGGTCACCCTAGATCAAGAAATGGTATCCCGGCAAAAGGATTCAAGACTAGATCTAAGACTAAAGCGAGTAATAAATATATTTTAGAACGTAGAAAAAAATAATAAGATAATATGGCACGTTCATTAAAGAAAGGACCTTTTGTTTCTTATAAACTAGAAAGAAAAATTCAAACGAATATAGATTCGGATAAAAAATCAGTAATCAAAACATGGTCAAGAGCATCAATGATTACACCTGATTTTGTAGGTCAAACGATAGCAGTTCACAACGGACGCCAATTTATTCCAGTATATGTTACTGAAAATATGGTTGGTCATAAGTTAGGAGAGTTTTCACCAACGCGTTCTTATAGAGGGCATGGTGCTGACAGAAAAAATAAAGGTAAAAAATAGTAGGTAATCATGGGAGTTCGAAAAAAATTAAGAGCACAACAAATGAAGGATGAGAAGAAGCAAATGGCTTTTGCTAAACTTACAGGTTGTCCTACATCGCCAAGAAAAATGCGTTTAGTTGCAAATTTAATTAGAGGAGTTGAAGTTGAAAGAGCACTTCAAATCCTAAAATTTAATGCTAAAGAAGCATCTATTAACCTTGAGAAATTATTATTGTCTGCCATTGCAAATTGGCAAGCAAAAAATGAAGATGCAAGTATAGAAGATGCAAATCTATTTGTAAAAGAAATTTTTGTAGATAGCGCAGGAATGTTAAAAAGATTAAGACCAGCACCACAAGGACGTGCTCACAGAATTAGAAAACGTTCTAATCACGTGACTTTAGTGTTGGGTAATAAAATTGTTCAAAGCAAATAATCAAAGTAGACAATGGGACAAAAGACAAATCCAATAGGAAATCGTTTAGGAATTATCAGAGGATGGGAATCTAACTGGTACGGAGGAAATGACTATGGCGATAAATTAGCTGAAGATGATAAAATAAGAAAGTACGTTCGTGCTAGATTATTTAAAGCAAGTGTATCGAGAGTAATTATAGAACGTACACTTAAACTCGTAACAGTTACTATCACAACTGCTAGACCTGGAATTATTATAGGTAAAGGTGGTCAAGAAGTAGATAAGTTAAAAGAAGAGTTGAAAAAAATTACTGGAAAAGAGGTTCAAATTAATATTTTTGAAATCAAACGTCCAGAATTAGATGCAACATTAGTAGCAGCAAGTATCGCTCGTCAAATTGAAAGTAGAATTTCTTACAGACGTGCAATCAAAATGGCTATTGCAGCAGCAATAAGAATGAATGCTGAAGGAATTAAAGTTCAGATTAGTGGTCGATTGAATGGTGCAGAAATGGCACGTTCAGAGCACTATAAAGAAGGAAGAATACCTCTTTCTACTTTTAGAGCAGATATTGATTATGCATTTGTAGAGTCTAATACTACCTACGGAAAATTAGGTGTTAAAGTATGGATTATGAAAGGTGAGGTTTATGGTAAGAGAGAATTGAATCCGTTAGTTGGTTTATCCAAAAAACAAGGAGGAAAATCTGGAGGAGGAAAAAGACAACCGAGACAACCTCGTAGAAAAAATTAAATTTTAGATTTAGAAACTAGAAAAGATGTTACAGCCAAAAAGAGTAAAATATCGTAAAGTACAGAAGGCGAAAGGAAATATGAAAGGAAATTCCAACAGAGGAACATTACTTTCAAATGGAATGTTTGGTCTTAAATCATTAGATCAAAATTTGCTTACTTCTCGTCAAATCGAAGCAGCTCGTATTGCAGCAACTCGTTATATGAAAAGAGAAGGACAATTGTGGATTAAAATATTTCCAGATAAGCCTATTACCAAAAAACCATTAGAAGTACGTATGGGAAAAGGTAAAGGTGCTCCAGAATATTTTGTAGCAGTTGTAAAACCAGGAAGAATCATGTTTGAAGTAGGTGGAGTATCTATGGAAATTGCAAAAGAAGCATTGCGTTTAGCTGCACAAAAATTGCCAGTTAAAACAAAGTTTATCATTGCAAGAGATTATGATTTTGAAAACGCTTAATCGATAAAAAGTAATGAAACAGTCAGAAATTAAAGAATTATCAATTGAAGATTTACAAGAGCAGCTTGTACAATTGAAAAAGAACTATACTGATCTTAAAATGGCTCACGCAATATCACCATTGGAAACACCAATGCAATTGAAAAGCCTTAGAAGAACTGTCGCAAGAATAGCTACAGAATTAACTAATAGAGAAGTACAATAGTATAAAGATGGAAAAAAGAAATCTTAGAAAAGAAAGAATAGGAGTTGTTTCTAGTAACAAAATGGAGAAATCTATTGTAGTTGCAGAAGTGAAAAAAGTAAAACATCCTATGTACGGAAAGTTCGTATTAAAGACGAAAAAGTACGTTGCACATGACGAAACTAATGATTGTAACATTGGAGACACTGTTAGAATTATGGAAACACGTCCGTTGAGTAAATCAAAACGTTGGAGATTAGTAGAAATCCTAGAAAGAGCTAAATAATTTATTATGTTACAGACAGAATCAAGATTAAGAGTAGCTGACAATACTGGAGCAAAAGAAGTTTTAGTAATTCGTGTACTAGGTGGAACTAAAAAACGTTACGCTTCAGTAGGAGATAAAATAGTTGTTTCTATCAAACAATCTACTCCAAACGGATCAGTGAAAAAAGGACAAGTTGCAAAAGCAGTTGTAATCCGTACTAAAAAAGAAATCAGAAGAAAAGATGGATCATATATCCGTTTTGACGATAATGCATGTGTGTTAATCGACAGTACATCTGGTGAAATGAAGGGAACACGTGTTTTTGGACCAGTAGCAAGAGAACTTCGTGATAAGCAATTCATGAAAATTGTATCATTAGCACCTGAAGTGCTTTAATATACTATAAGAAACGATGGCAAAATTAAAGATAAAATCAGGAGATACGGTAAGAGTTCTTGCTGGAGATCATAAAGGAGAAGAAGGAAAAGTTGTGAAAGTAATCATAGCTAAAAATAGAGCGATAGTTGAAGGTGTCAATATGGTATCTAAACACGCAAAACCTAGTGCTGATAATCCACAAGGAGGAATTATCAAACAAGAAGCTTCTTTACATATTTCAAACTTAGGTTTGATTGAAGATGGTTCTACTATAAGAGTAGGATACAAAATTGAAGGAGACAAGAAAGTTAGAGTATCTAGAAAAACGGATAAAGCGATATAGTTATGGAATATACACCAAGACTTAAAGGAGAATATAAGAGTAGAATAGTTTCTACACTTACAGAAGAATATAGCTACAAGAATATCATGCAAGTTCCTAAGTTACAAAAAATTGTAATTAGTAAAGGAGTTGGAGCAGCTGTAGCAGACAAGAAATTGATCGATCACGCACTTGAAGAGTTAACAAAAATAACTGGTCAAAAAGCAATCGCTACAATGTCTAAGAAAGATGTTGCAACTTTTAAATTACGTAAAGGAATGCCAATTGGTGTAAAAGTTACGTTAAGAGGAGTTAAAATGTATGAATTCTTAGATAGATTGGTAACGGCTTCATTGCCAAGAGTTAGAGATTTTGGAGGTATCAAAGCAACAGGTTTTGATGGTAGAGGAAATTACAACTTAGGTATTACTGAACAAATCATTTTCCCAGAAATTGATATTGATAAAGTAAATAAAATTGGAGGAATGGATATTACTTTTGTAACATCTGCACCTACAGATAAAGAAGCAAAATCATTATTAACAGAATTAGGATTACCTTTTAAAAAGAACTAAGAGATGGCTAAAGAATCAATGAAAGCTCGTGAAGTAAAAAGAGCAAAAGTGGTAGCAAAATATGCTGAGAAAAGGAAAGCTTTAAAAGAAGCTGGAGATTACGAAGGATTACAAAAGTTACCTAAAAATGCATCTCCAATTCGTATGCACAATCGTTGCAAATTAACTGGTAGACCTAAAGGTTATATGCGTCAATTTGGAGTATCACGTGTGATGTTCAGACAAATGGCAAATAACGGATTAATTCCAGGAGTAAGAAAAGCTAGTTGGTAAAAAAATTATAATTGGTTTCAGGTTTAACAAAAAGTTAAAAACCAAGACCGCAAAATTAATAAATATGTATACAGATCCAATCGCAGATTATCTAACAAGAGTTAGAAATGCAATTAGTGCAGGACACAGAGTAGTAGAAATCCCTTCTTCAAATTTGAAGAAAGAGATGACGAAGATTTTGTTTGATCAAGGGTATGTTTTAAGTTACAAATTTGAAGATTCTACAGTACAAGGAACTATCAAAATTGCCTTAAAATATGACAGACAAACAAAAGAATCTGTTATTAAGAGTATTGAAAGAATTAGTAAACCAGGATTGCGTAAATACGCAGGTGCTTCAGAAATGCCGAGGGTATTGAATGGGTTAGGTATTGCAATAGTTTCTACTTCTCACGGAGTAATGACTAACAAGCAAGCGACTCAAAACAATATTGGAGGAGAAGTATTGTGTCACGTATATTAAAAGATAACTAAAGATGTCAAGAATAGGAAATAATCCAGTAGCACTTCCAGAAGGTGTAACTATAGATATTAATAACAATGTTGTTACTATCAAAGGAAAATTAGGTGAGTTATCTCAAGAGATTAAAGATATAACAGTTAAAGTTGAAGATGGTTCAATTTCATTTGAAAGACCATCAGAAAGTAAAGATCATAAAGCAAAGCATGGTTTATACAGAGCTTTGATTAACAATATGGTTGAAGGAGTTTCTAAAGGATGGTCAAAAGAACTAGAATTAGTAGGAGTTGGATACAGAGCAAGTAATCAAGGACAAAAACTTGATTTAGCTTTAGGTTTCTCTCATAGTATAGTTTTAGATATAGCACCTGAAGTAAAAGTAGAAACAGTATCTGAAAAAGGTAAAAACCCAATCATAAAATTATCTTCATCAGACAAACAATTGGTTGGTCAAGTAGCGGCAAAGATTCGTTCATTCCGTCCACCAGAGCCTTATAAAGGTAAAGGAGTTAAGTTTGTAGGAGAAGTATTAAGAAGAAAAGCAGGTAAAACTGCATAATTTATAGAAATTATGGGATTATCTAAAACAGAAAGAAGACAAAGAATTAAGTATAGAATCAGAAAGATTATTTCTGGAACTGCATCTAAACCAAGATTATCAGTTTTTAGAAGTAATAAAGAAATCTATGCTCAATTGATAAATGATGAATCAGGTGTTACAGTAGCATCAGTATCATCAAGAGATAAAGCAATTGCTTCAGGATCAAAAGGAGAAGTTGCAACTGCAGTTGGAAAAGCAATTGCTGAAGCAGCATCAAAAGCAGGTGTAGAAGGATGTGCTTTTGACAGAAATGGTTATTTGTATCACGGTAGAGTAAAAACTCTAGCAGAAGCTGCAAGAGAAGCAGGATTAAAATTTTAAGGTATTATGTATAAATCATACAAAAACGTAGAGAGAGTTAAACCAAGTGGTTTAGAATTAAAAGATCACTTAGTTGGTGTACAACGTGTTACTAAAGTAACAAAAGGAGGTAGAGCCTTCGGATTTTCTGCAATAGTAGTTGTAGGAGATGGAAGTGGAGTTGTAGGTCACGGTTTAGGGAAATCTAAAGATGTAGCATCGGCAATTGCAAAAGCAATTGAAGACGCAAAGAAAAATTTAGTAAGAATACCTATTATCAAACAAACGTTACCTCATGAACAAAAAGGGAAGTTTGGTGGAGCAAGAGTATTCTTGAAACCAGCATCAAACGGAACAGGAGTTATAGCAGGTGGAGCAGTACGTGCGGTATTAGAATCAGTAGGTGTACATGATGTATTATCAAAGTCACAAGGTTCTTCAAACCCTCACAACGTAGTGAAAGCAACATTTGATGCTTTATTAAGATTACGTAGTGCAAGCACTATTGCTAAACAAAGAGGTATTTCTTTGGATAAAGTTTTTAACGGATAAGCACTAGCGAAAGCAAATGCACAAAGCAATTCAGAAATGAAAAGAATTAAAGTAAAACAAGTTAAAAGTAAGATAAGACGTCCTCAGAATCAAAAGAGAACGTTAGAAGCATTAGGCTTACGTAAGATTGATCAGGTTGTAGAACATGATGCTACACCAACAATCCTTGGAATGGTAAAAACAGTTAATCACTTAGTTTCTGTAGAAGAAATTAAATAATAATATTTAGTTATGGCATTAAATAACTTAAAACCGGCAGCAGGTTCTGTAAAAGGAGCAGCAAAAAGAATCGGTAGAGGGCAAGGATCTGGTAAAGGTGGTACAGCCACTAGAGGTCACAATGGACAAAAGTCTCGTTCAGGATATTCTCGTAAAATAGGATTTGAAGGAGGTCAAATGCCTTTACAAAGACGTGTACCTAAGTTTGGTTTTACAAACATTAACCGTAAGGAATATGTTGGTGTAAACTTAGACAAGATACAAGAATATGTTGATGCAGGACGTATCAAAGATACTGTTGATATGGCAGTTTTAGTTGAAAACCGTTTGGCTCGCCAAAATGATTTAGTGAAGATATTGGGAAGAGGAGAATTAAAAGCGAAGTTAAACATCACAGTTCATAAATTTACTGGAACAGCTAAAGCAGCTATTGAAGCAGCCGGAGGAGAAGCAGTAACTTTATAATATTTTTATTGATGAAAAAATTTATAGAAACAGTTAAGAATATTTGGTCAATCGAAGATCTAAGAAATAAAATTTTTATTACTCTTAGTTTTATGGTTATCTACAGACTTGCAGCACAAGTAACTTTACCAGGATTAGATGGTGGAGTAATTGCTGATGCTATGAGTGGTTCTGGAGGTAATAAAGGTATCTTGGGAATGATTGATATGTTTACTGGTGGAGGTTTTTCAAGTGCTTCATTAATGGCGCTTGGAGTAATGCCTTATATATCTGCATCTATTGTAGTTCAGTTAATGGGAATTGCAATTCCTTATTTACAGAAACTAAAGAAAGATGGAGAAAGTGGACAAAAGAAAACAACACAAATTACACGTTGGTTAACTATTGCAATTACTTTAGTTCAAGGACCTGCTTATATTGCTAATCTTGGAAACATTGGTATTCCAGAAAATGCATTTTTAATTGGTCACGGAGGAATGTTCTGGTTTACGTCAATGATACTATTAACTACAGGGTCAATATTTGCAATGTGGTTAGGAGAAAAAATTACGGATAAAGGAATTGGTAATGGTATTTCATTATTAATTATGATCGGTATTATCGCTGGTTTACCAAGTGCTTTTGCTCAAGAGTTTTTGTCAAAAGTTACAAGTGGTAGTACTGGTGGAATTATGATTATCTTGATTGAAATTATAGTTTGGCTTGCAGTAATAGCAGCATGTGTATATCTAGTAACAGCAATTCGTAAAGTAGCAGTTCAATATGCTAGAAAAACAGTTGCAGGAACAGTTCGTGATGTTGCAGGAGCAAGACAATATTTACCTTTAAAATTGAATTCAGCAGGAGTTATGCCAATCATTTTTGCACAAGCAATTATGTTTGTCCCTTCAGCAATTCAAGGAGCAAGTTTTTCTTCGGAAGGAGTAAAAACGTTTGCAGGATATTTTAGTGATTTTAATGGAGTAGGTTATAACGCATTGTTTGCTTTTTTAATTATTGTATTTAGTTATTTCTACACAGCGATAACTGTTAATACAAATGAAATGGCAGATTCATTAAAGCGAAGTAACGGTTTTATTCCAGGTGTAAGACCAGGAAAAGAAACTGGAGATATGTTAGATAGAATTCTTTCATTGATTACTTTTCCAGGATCATTATACTTAGCATTATTAGCAATATTACCTGCTTTTGTAGTTAAGTTCGGAGTGCAACAATCTTGGTCAATGTTTTATGGTGGTACATCATTATTGATTATGGTAGGTGTAGCAATCGATACAATTCAACAAATTAATGCACATTTATTAAACCGTCATTATGATGGCTTAATGAAAACAGGAACTAAAAGAAAATCAGTACAATAATGGCTAAACAACCAGCAATAGAACAAGACGGAACTATCACTGAAGCATTATCAAATGCAATGTTTCGTGTAGAACTTGAAAATGGACATATTGTTACGGCACATATTTCAGGTAAGATGCGTATGCATTATATTAAATTATTACCAGGAGATAAGGTGAAGTTAGAAATGAGCCCTTACGATTTAACAAAAGCAAGAATTACTTATAGATATTAAATAAATTAAGATGAAAGTTAGAGCATCAATAAAGAAGAGAAGTGCCGAGTGCAAGATTGTGCGCAGAAAAGGCAGATTATATGTAATCAACAAAAAGAATCCTAGATTTAAACAAAGACAAGGATAATTATGGCAAGAATAGCAGGTATTGACATCCCAAAAAATAAAAGAGGAGTTATAGCATTAACTTACATTTTTGGAGTAGGAAGAAGCAGATCAAAAGAAATTTTAGATGCTGCAAAAGTTGACCAAAGTATTAAAGTTCAAGATTGGACTGATGATCAAATTGCATCTATTAGAGAGCAAGTTGGAACATTTACTATTGAAGGTGAATTACGTTCAGAAACTCAATTAAACATCAAACGTCTTATGGACATTGGTTGTTATAGAGGTATTCGTCACAGAACAGGATTGCCTTTGAGAGGTCAAAGAACCAAAAACAACTCTAGAACGAGAAAAGGGAAACGTAAAACAGTAGCTAACAAAAAGAAAGCAACTAAATAATAACTAATTATGGCAAAAACAACGAAAAAACGTAAAGTTATTGTTGAAGCAGTTGGTGAAGCTCACATAACAGCATCATTTAACAATATCATTATTTCTTTGACAAACAAAAGAGGTGATGTAATTTCTTGGTCATCTGCAGGTAAAATGGGTTTTAGGGGTTCTAAAAAGAATACTCCTTATGCAGCCCAAACTGCCGCTGAAGATTGTGCAAAAGTAGCTCACGAAGCAGGTTTAAGAAAAGTGAAAGCTTATGTTAAAGGACCTGGAAACGGAAGAGAAAATGCAATGAGAACTCTACATAATAATGGAATTGAAGTAACAGAAATTATTGATGTTACACCAATGCCACATAATGGATGTAGACCTCCAAAAAGAAGAAGAGTATAATTAAATTAATTCTAATTAATAGGAATAAGATTGTCGAAGGAGATTAAGCCTTAATTCACATTCCCTATTTAAACAAACAAAGAAATGGCAAGATATACAGGACCAACAACTAAAATTGCTCGTAAATTCGGAGAAGCAATTTATGGAGCGGATAAGTCTTTTGAAAAAAGAAACTTTCCTCCAGGACAACATGGTAATAACAGAAGAAGAGGTAAAAAATCTGAATACGCTGTACAATTACAAGAAAAGCAAAAAGCAAAATATACCTATGGAATTCTTGAAAGACAATTCCGTAATTTATTTAAAAAAGCACAAAGTGCTGGTGGAATTACAGGTGAAGTTTTACTTCAATTATGTGAATCTCGTTTAGACAATGTAGTTTTCCGTTTAGGGATTGCTCCAACTCGTAATGCAGCAAGACAATTAGTATCACACAGACATATCACTGTAAATGGAGAATTGGTAAACATACCTTCTTTTTCATTAAGAGCAGGAGATGTAATTGCAGTAAGAGAAAAATCTAAATCTTTAGAAGCTATCGAAACTTCATTGGCTAATAGTAGTCATGCATCTGAGTGGTTAACTTGGAATAGCGACACGCTTCAAGGTACATTTGTAAGTGCTCCAGAGAGATTACAAATACCAGAAAATATTAACGAACAATTTATTGTAGAGTTGTACTCTAAATAATTTTAAATATCAATATAAACTATGGCAATTTTAAATTTTCAAAAACCTGATAAAGTAATATTGATTGACTCTACTGATTTTGAAGGTAGATTTGAGTTCAGACCTCTTGAACCAGGATTTGGATTGACAATTGGTAATGCTTTAAGAAGAGTTTTATTATCTTCTTTAGAGGGATACGCAATTACGTCAATTAAAGTAGAAGGAGTTGAGCATGAGTTTTCTACAATCAAAGGGATTGTTGAAGATGTTACTGAAATCATTTTGAATTTAAAACAAGTTCGTTTTAAAAATCAAATAGAAGAAACAGAAAAAGAAACAGTAAGTGTTTCAGTTTCTAATCAAGAACAATTAACTGCAGGAGATTTACAAAAATATATTTCAGGATTTCAAGTTTTAAATCCAGATTTAGTTATTTGTAATATGGAAAAATCTGTAAAATTACAATTCGAACTTACTATTGAAAAAGGTAGAGGTTTTGTACCAGCAGAAGAAAATAAAAAATCAAATTCTGCATTAGGAACTATTCCAACAGATTCAATTTACACTCCAATAAAGAATGTAAAATACGCTGTAGAAAACTTCCGTGTAGAGCAAAAAACGGATTACGAAAAATTAGTATTTGATATCAAAACTGATGGATCTATATCTCCGCAAGATGCTTTAACTGAGGCTGCTAAAATTTTAATCCACCACTTTATGTTGTTCTCAGATGAGAGAATTACTTTAGAGGCTGATGAAATTGCACAAACAGAAACATATGATGAAGAGTCATTACATATGAGACAACTTCTTAAAACGAAGTTAGTTGATATGGACTTATCAGTAAGAGCATTAAACTGTTTAAAAGCTGCAGAAGTTGATACATTAGGTGACTTAGTGTCATTTAACAAAAATGACTTGATGAAGTTCCGTAATTTCGGAAAGAAATCTTTAACAGAACTTGATGAATTAGTTCACGTTAAAGGATTGAATTTCGGTATGGATTTAAGTAAATACAAATTAGATAAAGAATAATCATTCATATTTTGCGCTCTAATTTATTTAGATTGATGCAAGATGATTGTAAAAAGAAAATTTCATGAGACACGGAAAGAAATTTAATCACTTAGGAAGAACAACTTCGCACAGAAAAGCGATGTTATCAAATATGGCATGTTCATTAATTGAGCACAAGCGTATTAATACAACAGTTGCAAAAGCAAAAGCTTTACGTAAGTATATAGAACCTTTGATTACTAAATCTAAAAATGATACTACACACAACCGTAGAATTGTATTTAGTTATTTAAGAAGCAAATATTCAGTTACTGAATTGTTTACTGAAGTATCAGTAAAAGTTGCAGATCGACCAGGAGGATATGTAAGAATTATCAAAATGGGACACCGTCAAGGAGATAATGCTTCTATGGCAATGGTAGAGTTAGTTGATTATAACGAAATCTACAATCCAAATAGTAATAAGAAGAAAAAATCTACACGTAGAGGTAGAACTAAAAAAGTTGAAGCAACAGTTGAGGCTCCAGCATCTTCTGAATCAGAAA
>CALIIP010000262.1 GCA_938018045.1 uncultured Flavobacteriaceae bacterium | reverse complement strand
AACAAATTATTTACTAAATTAAAATCTTTAAAAAATGAAAAATTTATTAACTCTTATTTTTGCTTTTTTTATAACAATATCTGTTGTTGGACAAACAAAATACTATACTAAAAGTGGCTCAATTAATTTTGAAGCATCAGTTTCAAATTTTGAACCTGTTGCAGCAAAAAACAATACCGTAAGTGCTATTTTAAAAGACGATGGAACATTTGCTTCATTAGCTCTCATTCGAGGTTTTCAATTCAAAAAAGCTTTAATGCAAGAGCATTTTAACGAGAAACGCTTTATGGATTCAGAAACATTTCCAAAAGCAAAATTTAACGGAGATATTGAAGGTTTTAACCTTTCAGATTTATCCTCTGAAGATAAAGAATATAATATTAAGGGCAATCTTTCAATTCACGGTGTAACTAAAGAAATTACAACAACTGCAAAGTTAAAAACTGTTGATGGTAAAATTTATCTTTCATCAAAATTTTCTGTAAACATTGCAGATTATGACATTGCTCTTAAAAGCAAAGTGTCAGAGAAAATTGCAAAAACTGTTAATGTTGATATTAATTTTGAATTAAATAAAAAATAATCTTGCAACCTTTTGGATAAAAATGCATCTATTATAATAAGTTGTTAGAGCACGTAAACATATCAAACGAATACACTACAAATGATGTTTTAAAAACATTATTATATTTTGACGGCTTTGATTATCCAATCACAGCAAATGAAATTGAACAATTTAGCCAGTATTCTAATGATAAAATCAATACTGAATTAAATGATTTAGTGAATAAAAAAATTATCTATTCTTTTGATGAATTTTACAGTGTTTCTAAAAATAAAAGCCTTGTTGAAAGAAGAAGAAGAGGAAACAAAAAAGCAGAGGAAGTTTTAAAAAAAGTAACTAAAGTATCTGCTTTTATTAGCCAATTCCCATTTGTTGAAGGTGTATTTTTATCAGGATCTATGTCAAAAGGTTATTTTGGAGAAAAAGATGATGTTGATTACTTTATTATCACTAGTCCAAACCGTTTATGGCTTACAAGAACACTATTGATTGCTTTTAAAAAAATATTTCTATTAAATTCTAAAAAATATTTCTGCATTAATTATTTAATGAGTACAAATTCACTTGAAATTGCTGAAAAAAATCGTTTTACTGCAACTGAATTTGCAACTTTAATTCCGATGAGCGGGAATGGTGTTTATTCCGATTTTAAAAACAACAATCAGTGGGTTTTAGATTATTTTCCGAATTATATGAATCAAAATAAAAAATCATCGGCAATAAAGAAAAACATCTTTAAACGTTCTTCTGAATTTCTACTTAATGGAAAGTTTGGGGATAAATTAGATGAATATTTTATGACCTTAACTAAAAATCATCAATTAAAGAAGTTTGAAAAATTACAAGATTCAGATTTTAAAGTTGCATTTAAAGGCAATAAAAACATCTCTAAGCACCACCCAAATAATAATCAAAAAAAAGTAATTAATATGTTGAACAAAAACATCATTGCTTTTAACAAAGAACACAACCTTTCTATTCCGCTAGAAAAATGATGGATGTACTCTTTACACATTCGTATTTTTATAAAATGGATGCCAAACAATGGCGAAATCAAACACCTTATTTACCTTTAGGAACTATCTACGCTGCAAGTGTATTAAGGGAAAACAACTATATTGTTTCTCTTTTTGATGTTGGGTTAAAAGAGAATCCTAATGAATTAAAACAAGTTATAGAAAGAGAAAAACCAAAATTTTTGGTCATTTATGATGATTGCTTTAATTACCTCACAAAAATGTGCTTAACAACCATGCGTGAAGCATGTTTTGAAATGATAAAATTAGGTAAAGAACAAGGTTGTACAGTTATTATTTCTAGTTCAGATAGTACAGATCATTCTGAAAAATACCTTAAAAAAGGAGCCGATTTTATAATTTTTGGTGAAGGAGAAGAAACGCTGTTAGAACTCGTTAATTTTATTAAAGGGGACGCCAAATTAAATCTATCAGAAATAAATGGAATTATTTTTAAAGATAATGATGAGTTTATTAAAACTAAAAAAAGAATTGTTTTAAGAGATTTGGATGACTTGCCAATGCCTTCTTGGGATTTAGTCGATATTGAGTCTTATAGAAATGTTTGGAAAAACTCAAAACAAGAATTTACTCTCAATCTAGCCACAACTCGTGGCTGCCCTTATCACTGTAACTGGTGTGCAAAACCAATTTATGGACAACGTTATAATTCTCATTCGCCAAAACGCGTGGTAGAAATGATTGCATATTTGTCTAAAAATTATCAAGTTAACAGATTTTGGATGTGTGATGATATTTTTGGGCTCAAGCCAAAATGGGTACAAGAATTTCGAGATTTATTAAAAAAAGAAGATTTAAAAATACGTTACTACATACAAAGTAGAGCCGATTTATTGTTAAAAGAAGACACTATTGATGCCTTAGCAGAAAGCGGATTGGAAGAAGTTTGGATTGGTGCAGAAAGTGGCTCTCAAAAGATATTAGATGCTATGGATAAAGGCACTACAATTGCACAAATAGAAAAATCAACTCAGTTATTGCAGTCAAAGGGCGTAAAAGTTGCCTTTTTTATTCAGTATGGATATATTGGTGAAACAGAAAAAAATATTTATGAAACTATAAATCTTATCAAACGTTTAAAACCTGATAATATTGGAGTTTCTGTTTCATATCCTTTACCTGAAACTCCTTTTTATGAAAAGGTAAAAGATCAATTGGTAGGTAAAGCAAATTGGAAAGATAGTGATGATTTAGCAATGCTTTTTAAAGGCACATTCAATCAAAATTACTATAGAAAATTACAACGATATACACATAAAGTCTTTCGAAAATCTCAAGGCTTAAACTACCTCAAAAAAGGTGAAATTTTCAATAACTTACGTGCAATTGTTTTATTAGGATATTATATTCCAAGTGCCTTTTTTGATAAAATTCTACTTAGTAGAATGAAAAATTCAAGTCATTAAAGCTGATTTTGATCATATAGCCAAAGAATACGATACTGATTTTACACATAGTGAAATTGGCAAACGTCAGAGACGTTTAGTTTATGATAATTTAGAAAAATTACCAACCAACCAAAATATATTAGAATTAAACTGCGGAACTGGTCAAGATGCCATTTGGCTTGCTAAAAAAGGACATACAGTTTTAGCAACAGATATTTCATCTGAAATGATAAACGTTGCAAAACAGAAAGCATCAAAAACCAAAAGCCTAAGGTTTAAGCAATTGGATATAAAAAAGATCTTTCACTTTGTTCAGAATGACAAAGAATCTCAAAAATTCGATTATATTTTTTCTAACTTCGGAGGGTTAAATTGTTTATCAAAAGAAGAATTAAATGTTTTTTTTACGGATATATCTAAAACACTTACAAAAAACGGTAAAATTACACTCGTGATTATGCCAAAAAATTGTATTTGGGAAAACAAATACTTGCTTTTTTCTGGTAAATGGAAACAATTATTTAGGAGAAATACAACTGATTATTTATCGGTTAAAGTTGGGAATTCGATAGTTAAAACATGGTATTATAATCCCAAAGAAATTGTACATTTAACGAATACTAAATATACAGTGACTCAAATAAAACCTATTGGTTTTTATATTCCACCATCATATTTAGAAACGTTTTTTAAAAATAAAATTTGGCTGTTAAATATTTTAAATTGGATGGAAAATAGAATAAAAAACTGGGCATTTTTAGCAAGATATTCTGATCATTTCATCATAACATTACAAAAAAAATGAGTATTCTTTTAACACATTCTTATTTCTTATACGAAGATGATAAGGAAGCCAAAATAATGAAGCCTTATCCGCCTCTAGGATTGCTTTATATTTCTGGTTATTTGAAAGAGCACAATCTTAATAATAAGGTTTTTGACAGTACTTTCTCTTCTTTTGATGAGCAGTTGGAACATATCAAAATATCTAAGCCAAAAATTATAGCTGTTTACACTAATTTGATGACAAAAATAAATGTAATCAAATTGATAAAAGAATTAAAATCAAATATCGAATATGGTGCTCCAAAAGTTATTTTAGGAGGTCCAGATATTACATATAATATTGAAAATTATCTTAAAACTGGTGTTGATTTTTTAATAATTGGTGAAGGTGAACAGACAATGTTAGAATTATCAACTTCACTATTAAATTCTGAAGACTTTTCTGAAGTTAGCGGAATCGCATTTCTTAGAGGTGGAGAAGTCATTAAAACATCCGCAAGAATAAAAATGAAAGAAATGAGTGAATTGCCTCTTCCAAATCGAGAGGGAATAAACTTTCAGCCTTATTTAGATACTTGGACAAAATATCATGGTAAAAATTCCATGACCGTAAGCACACAAAGAGGTTGCCCTTACACTTGTAAATGGTGTAGTACTGCTGTGTATGGTCAAAGTTATAGACGAAGACCTGCAAAACTTGTTGTGCAGGAATTAATGATGCTAAAAACAGTATATAATCCTGATGCTATTTGGTTTGTCGATGATGTATTTACGGTGAGTCACAAATGGATTCGAGAGTTTCATGCAGAAATGAAGATTCAGAATTTTAAAATTGATTTTGAATGTATTACACGTGCAGAAAGGTTGACTGACGAAATTTTACAATTATTGAAAGAAATTGGGTGTTTTAGAATATGGATTGGTGCTGAAAGTGGCTCTCAAAAAATAATTGATGCTATGGACAGGCGTGTTGATGTCGATGTTGTGAAAAAAGCTATCCAAAGAACAAATGAAATTGGCATAGAATCTGGCACATTTATAATGGTTGGCTATCCTGGAGAAGATGAAAGCGATATTAATCTAACTATCCAATACCTTAAAGATGCAAATCCAAGCCTATATACAATTACTGTCGCGTATCCTATAAAAGGAACTTCTTTGTATAATGATATAGAAGAAAAAATTACGCTACAACCAAATTGGGAAACTTCAACCGATAGAGATATTGATTTTAAAAGAACATACAGTAGGAAATATTATGATTATGCTGTGAAAAGAATTGTAAATGAAGTGAATCAACATAGAGA
>CALIIP010000261.1 GCA_938018045.1 uncultured Flavobacteriaceae bacterium | reverse complement strand
TATAAGGAAACAAATTTTTTCTCCAGGATTTACAACTAAAAAGAGAGGTTGGGGACTTGGACTATCACTTTCAAAAAGAATTATTGAAGATTATCATAAAGGAAAAATCTTTGTAAAAAAGTCTGAAATAGATAAAGGAACAACGTTTTGTGTGAGTTTGAGGAAGTAAGTGAGTATATTATTTAGAGTGATTTTTCTTTTTTGTAATCTCTCCACAACCATTATATGTTATCCACACTCCTGTTTTCTTACCATTTACTCTAGCTCCTTCTTTATATACTATCTCTTCACCATCAACAGATTCAGCATACTCTTTCTCATAAGTTTCAATAATTAAATTCTTATTAGAATTTAAAAAATCTTCTACAGAAATTGACTTCGAGTCTATTTTTCTTGTGATTTCTTCTGTTATAATTTTCCCATCTTTATTTAACCATCTATAAATTAAAAGGTTTCCGAAATCATCATATAACAGTTCCGAATAAACTCCTCCTTGCTTAAAAAAGAATTGTCTTTTCCCAGTATAAACATCATAAGTGTAATCTCCAAAATCATACTCAAAAACTTTAGCGTTCTCTTTTGGATTTCCATTCTTATACTTTTTGTAAATAATTGTTGAATCGGCTGCTTTTAAAGTTTTAGTTAAATCTAAAAACCTTTTTGTATGTTGCGAATGAATTGCAATTGAAAAGAAAGTTGAAAACACTAACAAAACTAACCCTTTCATATTCTTATAAATTTTCTGAAATCTCCTTCGCGATCTGCTCAAAGTCACCTTTTGTTAAAGATACTTTTTGTTTGAACTGAATATCAGCCATCGAATTTAAAGGAACCAAATGCACATGTACATGAGGAACTTCCAAACCAATTACAGACATTCCAATGCGTTTACATGAAATTGTTTTCTCCAATGCAATTGCTACTTTTCGAGAGAATTTCATCAAGTCATTATATGTTTGTTCATCCAAATCAAAAAGTTTGTTTACTTCCTTTTTTGGCACAACCAACGTATGACCTTTCGCATTCGGATTCACATCTAAAAACGCAATAAAATCATCATTTTCTGCAACTTTATAAGAAGGAATTTCTCCGTTTATTATTTTGGTGAATATAGAAGCCATTTTATCTTGTTATTTCCATGATTTCAAAATTCATAATACCATTTGGCACTTGAATCTCTGCAATATCGCCAACTTTTTTTCCTAACAATCCTTTTCCTATTGGAGAATTTACTGATAACTTTCCTAATTTTATATTTGATTCAGAATCGGCAACCAATGTGTAAGAAAACTCCATTTTATTGGCAGTATTTTTAATTTTCACTTTCGATAATACCAAAACTTTTGAAGTATCTAACTGAGAATCATCTAATATTCTTGCATTTGCAAATACGTTTTTCAGTTTCGCAATTTTAAATTCTAAATGCGATTGTTCCTCTTTTGCAGCATGGTATTCTGCATTTTCACTCAAATCCCCTTTATCACGCGCATCACTTATCTCTTGTGTAACTCTTGGTCGTTCAACATGTTCTAGATGCTCTAATTCATCTTTTAATTTTTGAAAACCTTCTTGTGTGTAATATGAAATATCACTCATAACTCGTCATTTTATTAAACAAAAAATCCCAAAACTGATAAGACAGAATGAGATCGTTAAACAAATATACAAAATATTTGTAATTTGTGCTCGTTTTAAACAAACATCTTAACAATAGAATATGAGGAAAATCTTATTTATATGCTCACTTTTATTAATTTTCAGTTGTGAAGATGATGGTACAACAGAATTTTGTGACATCATAAACAGTCAAACAATTAATCTAGCAAATCCAGAATTTATAAATTTACAAGTTCCTGGAGGTTGGGCGTATGCAAATGGCAGTTCCAAAGGGATTGTTATATATCGTTTTGGTAATTCTTATCGCGCATTTAGCCGTGAATGTCCAATTGAAGTTTGTTCAAATAGAATGGTTGTTGCCAATGACATTAAACTTGTTTGTCCTTGTGATGATGCTGAGTTTAGCATTCTAGATGGTTCTCCTCAAACTGCAGGGGTTTCAAAATCTGTTTGTGAATTTAAGGTTTCTCAAAGTGGAAGTTCCGTTTTAAATGTTACTAATTTTTAGTGATTATTACTTTTGGTTGCTTATTTTTGTACGAAAGATTTTTAAGTGAAAAATTATTTTTCTTCTGATTTTAAATTAGGTGTTCTTGGAGGCGGACAGTTAGGCAAAATGTTATTGTCCGAAACTCAAAAATACGATATCTACACAGTAATTTTAGATAGTTCAAAAGATGCTCCTTGCGCACAAATTTGCAATGAATTTCATTTAGGAAATTTAATGGATTATGAAGATGTCTATAATTTTGGTAAATTAGTTGATGTACTTACTATCGAGATTGAACATGTAAATGTTGATGCATTAGAAACTCTAGAAAAAGAAGGTGTAAAAGTGTACCCTTCATCAAAAACACTGCGAATTATACAAAACAAAGGAGTTCAAAAGCAATTTTTTGTAGATAATAATATTCCGACAGCACGTTTTAAACGTTATAGTAAAACATCAGAAATAAAAGAGATTACATTTCCTTTTGTTTGGAAATCTACTCAATTTGGTTATGATGGAAATGGTGTGAAAATGGTTAAATCTTCGGGTGATTTAAAAAGTTTACCAAATATTGAGTGCATAACTGAAGAATTGATTCCGTTTAAAAATGAATTGGCAGTAATTGTAGCTAGAAACAATGATGGTGAAATAAAAACATATCCTGTTGTAGAAATGGAATTTCATCCTGAAGCAAATCAAGTAGAGTATGTAATTTGTCCGGCAAGAATAGATCAAAAAATAGCATTAAAAGCACAAGAAGTCGCTTTACAAGTTGCAAATTCTTTTAGTCATGTTGGCCTTTTGGCAGTAGAGTTATTTCAAACACAAAACGATGAAATTATTGTAAACGAAGTTGCGCCAAGAACACATAATAGTGGTCACCACACAATTGAGGCATCGTATACAAGTCAGTTTGAACAACATCTTCGTGCTGTTTTAAATCTCCCTTTAGGAAAAACAGAAAGCAAAGTCGCTGGAATAATGGTAAATTTGGTTGGTGAAGAAGGATTTTCTGGTGATGTAGTCTATGAAAATATAGAAAATATTATGCAGATTGATGGAGTTACACCACATATTTATGGAAAAAAACAAACAAGACCTTTTCGTAAAATGGGACATGTAACTATTGTAAATACAGATTTAAACAAAGCTCGAAAAACAGCCGAAACAGTAAAGAAAACAATTAGAGTAATAACAAAATAATATAATTATGGCAAAAGTAGGAATCATTATGGGAAGCGATTCAGATCTTCCAGTTATGCAAGGTGCTATCGATATTTTACAAAGTTTTGATATAGAAACTGAAGTTGATATTGTGTCTGCACATCGTACTCCTGAAAAATTATTTGATTATTCTAAAAATGCTCACAAAAGAGGTATATCCGTCATAATTGCAGGTGCAGGAGGAGCAGCACATCTTCCTGGAATGGTCGCATCTTTGAGTCCATTACCAGTAATTGGAGTTCCTGTAAAATCAAGAAATTCTATAGATGGTTGGGATTCAGTTTTATCAATCTTACAAATGCCTTCAGGAGTTCCTGTTGCAACAGTTGCGCTTGATGGAGCTACAAATGCTGGAATTCTTGCTGCGCAAATTATTGGTTCGTCTGATAAATGTGTGCTTGATAAAATTTTGTTCTATAAAGAGAGCCTAAAAGTAAAAGTAAATAAGGCTGCTGAGAGTATAAAAAAATAGTTCCCTGCCGAAACAAGGAACTATCATAACTATAATTAATAATTTAATTATTGATATATCTTATGAATTTTCTTATTTCCCCAAATCGGAAAAAACACTCAACATATATATATTAAGACACTTTATTTTCTAGTAAGTCACAATAAAAAAACATTTATTTATGAATCCATTATTACAAGAGTTCGATACAGCACCTTTTTCAAAAATAAAAAATGAGCATTTTAAAGAAGCAATTGAGGCTTGTATCAAATCTGCAAAAAAAGAAATTGAAAGTATAACCTCTGATAATGAAAACCCTACGTTTAAAAACACAGTAGAAGAATTAGAATATAGCGGCATGCAACTTAAGCGAGTTAGCTCTATCTTTTTTAATTTAAACTCTGCAGAAACAAATGATGAGATTCAAAAAATAGCTCAAGAAATTTCTCCTTTATTATCAGATTTCGGAAATGATATTCGCTTAAACAAGGTTCTTTTCGAAAAAGTAAAAACAATATATTTACAAAAAGAAACCTTAAATTTAACTATAGAACAAACAACTTTGCTTGACAATCAATATAAAATGTTTGTTAGAAATGGCGCTAATTTAAATAATAGCGACAAAGAAAAATTACGAGAGGTTGACAAAAAGGCTTCGAAATTATCATTAAAGTTTGGTGAAAATATTTTGGCTGAAACAAATAGTTTTGAACTTCACATTACAGACGGAAATCAATTAAAAGGATTGCCTGAAGGTGAACTTGAAGCAGCAATGCAAACTGCAAAACAAAAAGAAAAAAGTGGTTGGGTTTTTACGCTAGACTACCCAAGTTATGTTCCATTTATGACATATATAGAAGATCGATCGTTGAGAGAAAAAATGTCTAAAGCATTTGGCGCGAGAGCTTTTAAAAATAATGAATTTGACAATCAGCAAACGGTTTTGGATATTGTAAAATTGCGTCATAAACGTGCTAATTTACTAGGATATAAAACACATTCACATTTCGTTTTAGAAGAACGAATGGCTGAAAATCCTGAAAAGGTTCTTTCTTTTTTAAATGATTTACTCAAGAAAGCAAAACCAGCAGCAAGACATGAATATGAGCAATTGACTTCGTTTGCAAAAAAAGATGGTATTAATACACTTCAAAAATGGGATGGCGGTTATTATTCTGAAAAGTTAAAAAAAGAACTTTTTGACTTAGATGAAGAGCAATTAAAACCTTATTTCAAATTAGAAAATGTTTTAAATGGAGTTTTCACTATTGCAAATAAACTTTATGATTTAAATTTTGAAGAGATTGATAATATCGATACATATCACAAAGATGTAAAAACATATAAAGTCACTAATAATAGTGGTGATTTTATTGCTTATTTCTATGCTGATTTCTTTCCAAGAAAAGGAAAACGAAATGGTGCATGGATGACTTCATTTAAAAGCCAATGGAGAAAAAATGACAAGAATTCTCGCCCACATATATCTATTGTATGCAACTTTACCAAACCTACAGAAACAAAACCATCACTCCTAACTTTTAACGAAGTTACTACGCTATTTCATGAGTTTGGGCATGCTTTGCATGGAATGTTAGCAGACACAACGTATCCTAGTTTATCAGGAACAAGTGTTCATTGGGACTTTGTAGAGTTACCAAGTCAAGTCTTAGAAAATTGGTGTTATGAAAAAGAAGCATTGGATATTTTTGCCAAGCATTATAAAACCAATGAGTCAATTCCGATGGAATTGGTGCAAAAAATAAAAGATTCATCTAATTTTCTTGAAGGAATGACAACAATGCGTCAATTAAGTTTTGGATTATTAGACATGAATTGGCATAGTGGCGATTCGCCACAAACAATTAAAAATGTAAAAGAGTTTGAAAAATCTGTTTTTGCCGATACTAAATTATATCCTGATGTTATAGAGAATTGTATGAGTACTGCTTTTTCTCATATATTTCAAGGAGGATATTCTTCAGGATACTATTCTTATAAATGGGCAGAAGTTTTAGATGCTGATGCTTTTGAGTATTTCAAAGAATCTGGGATTTTTAATAAAGAAGTAGCTCAAAAGTTTAAAAACAATGTACTTTCAAAAGGTGGAACTGAAAACCCAATGACACTTTACAAGCGTTTTAGAGGAAAAGAACCAAATGCTGATGCTCTATTAAAACGAGCAGGACTATTGAAATAAAGAAAGTCCTTAAGTTTTACTTCATACAAAATCCGTTTTCATGGTTTAATAACTGTGAGACATCACATCTACACACATCATCAAACATCATAATTGACACGTTTTAACAACAAATGGTACGTTTTTAACAACAAATGGTAATTTTTTGCTAAAAATATTTGGTAGTTAATTTTATTTACTATATCATTGTAGTATAATTATTTCATCATAACCCCACAAACCCCCACGGAATGAAACTAATTACATTCAAATCTATTGCTTTTTTGCTGAAACTTTCAGTAGATATTTTTTCTTTTAAAAATTTAAAAGAAGATACTCAGTTTAGCGTAAATAATGATTTCTCGTTATCAACAACTAATATTGTTATCTCTAAGATTCAACAAAAGAGCTTTAGTATTTGTGTTTTAAGAAAACACACTCTACAAATCAAAAATTACATTTTTAACAATACTTTAGTAGGAAAGGATAGATCAGTCGTAACTACTTGTGGAATGATTGCCCCCACAGCAAACATTCTACAATTATAGAAGTCACGACTTGATTTATCTATTTAATTTTAACCACACAAATTCCCCACACAATGAAAAAAATTACTCAAAAAATTCTAATCTTAACTTTAATAACAACTTTTCTATTCTCTTGTTCAAGTGATGAAAATGAAGTAACTAATTTATCAGAAAAAAGTGATATTGCTTTATCTTATAGTAATATTGAATCTGAGATATTTGGTTTAATAAATGACCATAGAGCAAGTAAAGGTTTAGCAGAATTAGATGTTTTTAATATTGTTTCTGGAGAAGCAATAACTCATACAGATTATATGGTTCAAACAGGTGAAGTAAGTCATGCAAATTTTGATACCCGTTATCAAAATTTAGTTGCTAATGCTTCTGCTAGTAGTGTTGGTGAAAATGTTGCTTATGGCTATAGTAGCGCACAGGCAGTTGTAGATGCTTGGTTAAATAGCGAGGGCCATAGGCTAAATATTGAAAATGCTTCTTTTACAGATTTTGGTATTTCTACTAAAACAAATGATGAAGGAAGATATTATTTTACCAATATCTTTATAAAAAGATAAATAAAAAAAGCAGTTGCAACAATTTTGATTTTTTCGTCCCCACAACGATAAGTAAATCTTAGAATGCTACAACTGCAAAAGTTAATAAGAAACTGTTACAGTAAGCCTAATAAATTCGTTATTGTATGTGAATTTATTAGTTTTCTGTAATCGTTTTTTTTATTTCATCTTAATAATAATAAATTCAGTTCTTCTATTTAATTGGTGTTCTTCTTCTGAACACTTCACATTATTACTACACTTATTTCTCAACTGAGTCTCTCCAAACCCTTCATATTTTGTAATTCTTGATGCATCTACACCATTAGAAACTAAATATTCATAAGTAGATTTAGCTCTTCTGTTTGATAAAGCAATATTATAATCGTCTTTAGCTCTACTATCAGTATGAGATTCTAACCTAATAACCATTCCAGGATATTTATTGACCATTAAATCAACTACTTTATTAAGTTCAGCTGCTGCATCTGGTCTTATAAATGATTTATCTAAATCAAAATATATTATATCTAAATCTGCCATTAAAACAACATCTTCAATAGGTGTTAGGCCAATATTTAAATCAACAATAAGTTCCTTTTCTTTTTCAAGTCCAGATGAATTAAATCCTTTTTCAATAGCATCATATTTTTCTTTAGATCCTCTTAAAACAAATTCTTCATCTCTATCAATTAAATGCTCATAACTTCCATCTTCTTCTGTAATAAAATATGCGATTTCTTCTCCATTTTTACGCTCTAGTGTTACTTTAGCGCCTGCTATTGGTTCATTGTTTACTGAGTCAAATATCTGACCTTTAAGCGTAAGTGGTTGAATTCTTGTAAATGCATAAATATCATCTCCTCCCATTCCACCTCTTCTATTTGATGAAATATATCCTTTTAAACCGTCTTCAGACAAATAATATGCTATATCATCTTTCTTAGTATTAATAGGTTCTCCTAAATTAACTACGTTTACAATTTTATTGTTTTCATCTTTTACCGATGCAAATACATCCATCAAACCTAAGCCAACATGGCCATCAGAAGAAAAATACAATGTTTCATTTTCAGCATGAATAAATGGGAAAGTTTCGTTTCCTTCTGAATTTACAATAGGCCCTAAATTTTCAGGATTACCTAAAGTTCCATCTGAACTTACTGAACTTACATAAATATCTGTTCCTCCATATCCTTTAGGCATATCTGAAGTGAAATATAATTTCTTACCATCTTTACTTAATGAAGGATGATAAATACTATAATCAGAATTATTTAAATTAACGGCTTTTACATTTGTCCAATTGCCTCCATTTAATTCTGCACTATAAATTCCTAAATGCATAATTCCTTTTGCGTCTTTTATTTTTTTATTATTATCGTAATTGTTTCTTGAGAAATACATTTTAGTACCATCTGCATTAAAAGTTGCTGGCCCATCATGTTCGATTGTATTAATTTCTCCTTCAACCTTAACAGTTCCTTCTACAGAACCATCTTCTGTTGTTTTGTAGATATCTAGCATTGGTTGTCCATCCCAACCGTATAAACGCTTCACAGATACCCCCTCATCTCTAGACGATGCAAAAAACAACTCATCATTCAATACATATGCTCCAAATTCATTAAACTCAGTATTAAAATTTAATTTTTTTATTGTGTTTTGCTCTTTCGAATTAAATATTGCACTTGCTAAGTCATCATTTTTGAAAAAACTTTTCACCCTCGAATCCTCTTTGTTCCCAGCATCTCTGTACTTTTTCATCCACTTTTTTGACTCTTCATAATCTCCATTTGCCCTAAGTGTCTGTGCATAGTATAAAAAATATTCTGAAGGAACATTCTCTTGCTGTACAACTTTTTCATATATGGTTAGTGCTTTTTCTGGCTGACGTAACATAATGTATGCATCCGCTAATTTTCTCACTGCATAATGCTTGTTGAAACTTGTATCTATAAGTTTCTCATAAGTCTCAATTGCTTTTACAAAGGAAAAGGTATTGAATTGTTTTTCTGCTCTTTTCTGCTTAGCCGTCTGACCAAATATTGATGAACTAATCAATACTAATGCAATAATTATAACTCTTCTATTTTTCATAGTATTCGTCTTTTATAATTAAAAATATCTAGGAGATTTTTGTTTGTTTTTCAAGAATTTAAATTCATAAATCAATAAAATCTCATGTGATCCTGATGTATAATCTCTAATTTCTCCTGTTGCAATTTCATACGCATAACCAACTCTAAATTGTTGTGAAACTTGGAAATCTGCAAATGCTCCTAAAGCTCTTTGTTCGTTATTAATTCTATATGATGCTCCAAGCCAAAGTTTTTCGTTAAACAAAAAGTTTGCTGTTAAATCTGTAGATAATGTCGCTCCTTTAACATGTTTTACCAAAAATGATGGTTTAAACTTTGTAGATTCACTTAAATCAAATACATAACCACCAATTGCATAATAATGCACTCTATCTAAACTTTCGTAAAGTTTACTTGTATTATTATCATGATTAATCAATCTTGGTGTAGAAACTCCTGCATACCATTTATCTGTATGAAAAAGAACTCCTGCTCCAAAATTCATATTCCATTTATTTAATTTTTCATTAAAAAACGGGTCGTTTAATACATCTTGCAATTCTTGAACTTCTCCAATAGAGTTTCCTTGTAAGAGAAATAAATCATTATCTATTTTATAATGTGATGCCCCTCCTTTTAATCCAAAAGAAACTTCCATTTTGTCACTTGCTTGAATTGTATAAGAGAAATCTGCATAGATAGAAGTAAAGTCTTCATATCCTAAATCATCTTTAATTAAAGATAACCCTAAACCTATTTTCTCGTTTCTTAAAGGTGTATGTATAGATAGTGTTTGCGTTTGTGGACCACCATCAAATCCAGCCCATTGGTTTCTGTTTAAAGCAACAATACTTAATGCATCTCTACTTCCTGCATATGCAGGATTTACAGCAATTGTATTATACATATATTGCGTGAATTGAGGCAATTGTTGTGCTATAGAATCAACATTTGTCAATAATAGCAACAATACAACGATTAGTGTCTTTCTCATAATATCAATTTATTAATTTTTTATAGTCGATTAGTTTCTTCCTAAATAAATGTATCCTGTTATTGGCTTAAATCCACTACCAACAATATTAACAACATAATAATATGTTCCTGATGGTAACTCATCAGTGGTTCCTACCGTCATTCCTCCTCCTAAATTGTCACCTCTCCAATTATTTTGATAATTTCCTGATTCGAAAACCATATGTCCCCATCTATTCAAAATCTTAACATCATATGTAAATCCACATAACTCTAATCCTTGTATTTTAAAGGTTTCATTATTTACATCACCATTAGGTGTTACAACTCTTGATATATATAAATCATCTGTAGAACATGGTAATACTATACAATCATCATTTACATTAATTATAATCGATGTTGTTGCGTTACATGAATCATTTGAAGAAGTATAAGTAAATTGGTATGAACCTAGATTTACTACTGATGGATCAAACTCATCTCCTATTAACCCTCCACTATTATTATCATCTGTCCAAGTACCGTTACTATCATTAACTCCTACTAAGAATGAATTTAAATCTATCGAAATATCTTCTACACAAATATCAACTGATGGTGTTGTTGTTGAAATTTCAACTACCTGAACATTAAGTGTTTGAACAAACGGTGTTGCATTTCCACAATCATCTGTAAATGTCCATGTTCTAATAATTTCATAATTACCATCACTGTCAGGTGTAGTTGCAGTTTCAACATAATTCATTTCTACATCATCATCACAATCATCTGTTGCTGTAATAGTAGGTACTTCTGGAACTAATCCACAAGTAACTGTTATTTCATCTTCAGGCAAGTTAGTTAAAACTGGAGCTGTATTATCAATAATAGTAATGATCTGTTGTGCCGTAATTGTACGTCCACATGCATCAGTAAATGTCCAATCTTGTGTAATTGTTCCGCCACAATCAGCATCAACTTGTGTCAATGTTCCCATTACTTCTCCTTCAATTAAACATCCGCCTAAATCGCTGTTTGTATATCCTAAGCTACTTGCTGTAAATGTCGCTGCTTCATCACAAGTAATCTCCATTGCTTGAACTGCTGCAAACGCTGCTGCTGGTGCTGGCAATACTGTTATCTCTTGTGTCTGTGTAACTTCTCTTCCACAAGCATCAGTAAATGTCCAGTTCTGTGTAATTGTTCCGCCACACTCTGTGTAGTTTGGAGTTAATGTTCCCATTACTTCTCCTGCAATTAAACATCCGCCTAAACCGCTGTTTGTATATCCTAAGTTACTTGCTGCAAAACTTGTTGCTGCATC
>CALIIP010000260.1 GCA_938018045.1 uncultured Flavobacteriaceae bacterium | reverse complement strand
CTTTAGAAAAGATAATTTCTTTCGGTAAAAAACACAATATTGTGATTGTAAATGACAATCCATATTCGTTTATTTTGAATGATAATCCGCAGAGTATTCTACAGATAGATGGTGCAAAAGAGATCGCGATGGAATTAAATTCGTTGAGTAAATCTTTTAATATGGCAGGATGGCGCGTAGGAATGTTACAAGGAAATGAGACGTTTATTAAAGAAGTATTGAAAGTGAAATCACAAATGGATTCGGGAATGTTTTATGGCATTCAGAAAGGAGCAATTGCAGCCTTAGAATTATCAAATGATTGGTTTGATAATTTAAATGAAACATATAAAAAGAGAAGAAATTTAGTTTGGAAACTTGCAGATAAATTGAATTGTACGTACGACAAAAATGCTTCAGGAATGTTTGTTTGGGCGAAAGTTCCAAAAGGGAAAAAGTCTGAAGAACTAGTTGATGAATTGTTATATGAAAAAGATATTTTTAGTACGCCAGGAACTGTATTCGGATCAAACGGAGAGGGATATATTAGATTTTCATTGTGTGTGTCATCAGAAATAATAAGTGAAGCGATTAACAGAATTACGAATTAAGAATTACGAATTTTGAGTTGTAATTGCGCTCCTGCCTGTCGGTAGATAGTGAAGAATGACTTGGTAATCTCATTAAATAGTAAAAATATAGAATTGAAAAAGATAGAGTGGAAAGCGGAATGAATTTTTCAATCATTCAATTTTTAAATAATTAATAGTAAAAATGAACATTTATATAATTGGAATCGGATTAATTGGCGGAAGTATGTCTTTGGATATTCAAGAGAAATATCCTGACGCAAAAATTTTCGGAATAGATTCAAGTAAAAATCATTTAGACGAAGCGCTAGAATTAGGTGTGATTCATCAAAAAGCAACTTTTGAAGAATTAGGTAACGCTAATTTTGTGATTGTTTCAATTCCTGTTGATGTTCAAATAGATGTGATTCCGAAAGTATTGGATTTAATAAATGATGATACATTGGTTATGGATGTTGGTTCTACCAAAGAATTAATTTGTGAAACGTTGAAAGATCACCCTAAGCGTAGAAATTTTTTAGCAGCACATCCAATTGCTGGAACAGAATTTTCTGGACCTTCTGCAGCAATAAAAGGGCTATTTAAAGGGAAGACAAATATTATTTGCGAAGTAGAAAAAACAGCATTTAAATTACAAGAAAAAGCACTCGAAATTCTGACAACTATCGGAATGAGAATTAGATATATGGATCCGAAATCACATGACAAACATATTGCGTATGTGTCTCATCTATCACATATTAGTTCGTTTATGTTAGGGAAGACGGTTATTGAAAAAGAAGCAAACGAACGGGATATTTTTGATATGGCTGGAAGTGGATTTGAATCAACTGTTCGTTTGGCAAAAAGTTCACCAGAAATGTGGACACCTATTTTTGAACAGAATAAAGAAAATGTAATAGAAACATTAGAAAAATACATCGATAATTTAGAAGAATTTAAAACATTGATGCAACAAGATAATTTTTCTGAAATATATCAGAAAATGAAAAATACAAATTACATAAAACAAATATTAAACGGAATTAAATAACACGATAATAGTAGAAAGATGAAGAATACAAAAGAATTAAGAACATGGTTAGATGACATGAATTTAGCGCATCCACTAGTAATAGCAGGACCTTGTAGTGCAGAAACTGAAGAGCAAGTTTTAAAGATTGCACACGAATTAAAAGATTCTGATGTAAACTATTTTAGAGCAGGAATTTGGAAACCAAGAACACGTCCAGGAAATTTTGAAGGTGTAGGAGCTTTGGGATTAAATTGGCTTAAAAAAGTGAAAGAAGAAACAGGAATGAAAACCTGTACTGAAGTTGCAAATGCAGCACATGTTAAATTGGCTATTGAAAATGATGTTGATTTATTATGGATTGGTGCGCGTTCTACAGTTTCACCTTTTATCATGCAAGAAATTGCTGATGCCTTGCAAGGAACAGACAAAATAGTATTGGTTAAAAACCCTGTAAATCCAGATTTAGCATTGTGGTTAGGCGGAATTGAACGTTTATATACTGCTGGAATTAAAAATTTAGGAGCAATTCATAGAGGATTTTCAACGTATGAAAAAACTAAGTATAGAAATATTCCTGAATGGCAAATTGCTATTGAATTTCAAAATAGATTTCCAGATTTACCTTTGATTTGTGATCCTTCGCATATTACTGGAAATAGAGAAATGATTTTTGATGTGTCTCAAACTGCTTTAGACTTAAATTTTGATGGTTTGATGATTGAATCACATTTTGATCCAGATAATGCCTGGAGTGATGCTGCGCAGCAAGTTACGCCTACAAAATTGAAGCAAATTATGGAAGATTTAAAAATAAGAAAAGAAACAAATACTGAAGAAGAATATAAAAATTCTTTAAATAATTTACGCGCTCAAATAAATGTTGCAGATAATCAGTTGGTTGAACTTTTAGGTAAACGAATGAAAGTTTCTGATCAGATTGGAGCGTTAAAGAAAGAGAAAAACGTTGCCGTTTTACAATCTAAACGTTGGAATGAAATTTTAGGAAACATGATACTAGAAGGAGAAAGTAAAGGTTTGAGTGAGGAATTTGTATTGAGAATGTTTAAGGCAATTCACCAAGAAAGTATCAATCATCAAGAAAAAATTATTAATAGTTAGTAACAGTAAAAGTTGCATCTTTGCAGTAATGACAGGAATTGTATATAAATCTACTGGAAGTTGGTATTTGGTAAAATCAGAAGATGGAGCATTTTTTGAATGCCGAATCAAAGGGAAATTCCGTATTCAAGGAATTAAAAGCACAAATCCTGTTGCAGTTGGCGATGTTGTAGAATTTAATGCAGAAGACACAAATAATAAAAGTGTTGGTGTTATTAATGAAATACACGAACGCAAGAATTATATTATTCGTAAATCGGTAAATTTATCAAAGCAAACACACATAATTGCTTCAAATATAGATTTAGTTTTTTTATTAATAACGATTGATAATCCACCAACATTTACAAGTTTTATTGACCGTTTTTTAGTAACTGCAGAAGCATATCATATCAGAACAGTATTGGTTTTTAATAAAATTGATGCATACGAAATAGAGCAGCAAGCAGAAGTAATGTATCTCAAAGATATCTACGAAGCAATTGGTTATCAATGTGTAGAAGTTTCTGCAACAGAACGAAAAAACATAGATAAAATCAAAGAATTGATGCTTGGTAATACGAGTATGTTTGTTGGTCATTCTGGAGTTGGAAAATCGACTTTAGTCAATGCTATTGAACCAACATTAGACCTGAAAACAAAAGAAATTTCTGAGCAACACATGCAAGGGCAACACACAACTACATTTGCCGAAATGTATGATTTGAGTTTTGATGCTCGTATTATTGATACTCCAGGAATTAAAGGGTTTGGAGTTGTAGATATTGAAAAAGAAGAAGTTGGAAATTATTTCCCAGAATTCTTTGCACTAAAAAATAACTGTAAGTTTAATAACTGTATTCATATAAATGAGCCAAAATGTGCTGTAAAAGATGCTTTGGAAGAAGAAAAAATCTCTTGGTCTAGATATAAGAGTTATATACAGATTATTGATGGTGAAGAGGAGCATTATAGAACTGACACTCGAGAAAGAGAATAAAATATGAAAGTTGTAATCCAAAGAGTCATAGAAGCATCAGTCACAATAAATGGTGAAAAGGTAAGTCAAATTCAAAACGGATTATTAATTCTTGTTGGTATTGAAAGCGAAGATACTCTTGAAGATATTCAATGGCTTTCAAAAAAGACTACAAACCTTCGAATTTTTAATGATGATAATGATGTGATGAATAAATCACTTATAGATATTGATGGTGATG
>CALIIP010000259.1 GCA_938018045.1 uncultured Flavobacteriaceae bacterium | reverse complement strand
AAGCCGCAGGAGGATTGCATAAGTTTATGAATTGGGATCGACCTATATTAACAGATAGTGGAGGTTATCAAGTATATTCGTTGTCAGGAAGACGGAAAATAAAAGAAGAAGGTGTAAAGTTTAAGAGTCACATAGATGGTTCTTACCATATGTTTACTCCTGAAAATGTGATGGAAATTCAGCGTAAAATCGGTGCTGATATTATTATGGCTTTTGATGAATGTACTCCTTATCCATGTGATTTTAACTATGCGAAAAGATCAATGCATATGACACATCGTTGGTTAAAGCGTTGTATTACGCATTTGGAAAAAACACCTTTGCATTATGATTATAATCAAACATTTTTCCCAATTGTACAAGGAAGTACTTATAAAGATTTAAGAAAACAATCTGCAGAGTTTATTGCATCTGTCGGAGCAGAAGGAAACGCAATTGGAGGATTATCAGTTGGTGAGCCTGCAGAAGAGTTATATGCAATGACAGAAATTGTAACTGCAATTTTACCTGAAGACAAGCCACGTTATTTAATGGGAGTTGGTACGCCAATCAATATCCTAGAAAATATAGCGTTAGGAATAGATATGTTTGACTGTGTGATGCCAACAAGAAATGCTAGAAACGGTATGTTATTTACAGCCTATGGAAGTATTAACATCAAAAATAAAAAGTGGGAAGATGATTTTTCTGCGATTGATGATATGGGAATTACGTATGTAGATACCTATTATTCGAAGGCTTATTTAAGGCATTTATTTATTGCAAAAGAGTTGCTTGGTAAACAAATTGCTTCTATTCATAACCTCGGATTTTATGTTTGGTTGACTCGTGAAGCAAGAAAGCATATATTAGCTGGAGATTTCACCGAATGGAAAAACAAGATGGTCAGACAAATGGATAATCGATTATAAACTTGAGAATATTAGATAAATACATATTAAAAAAATACTTAACGTCATTTGTTTTTGTATTACTGATATTGATTCCGGTTATTATTGCTATTAATCTATCAGAAAAGATAGACAAGTTTTTGCGTCATCCAGATTTAACTGCAGGAACAATAATTAAAGAATATTATGTCAATTTTATTGTAAATATTGGGAATATGATTTTGCCTTTGGCATTGTTTGTTTCCGTATTATTTTTTACTTCTAAATTAGCAGGAAATACTGAGATTATTGCAATAAGCAATGCTAAGATTTCATTCAAGCGCTTTTTAAAACCTTACTTTATTGGAGCAACAATAGTTACTGTTTTTTCGTTGATTCTAAATCATTTTATTGTCCCTAACAGTAATAAAATATATGAAGAGTTTGACAATACCTATATAAAAAACAAGCCAAAAGATTACTCAAGACTCGAAAATGTAAACATTCAATTGTCTGAAAATGAGTATATTTATATAAAAAATTACAACCTTAAAAGAAATATCGGTTCTGATTTTTCTTATGAAAAGTATGATGGCCTTGTGCTAAAAGAAAAATTTCTTGCAGATAACATTCGATATATAGAAAAAGATTCGGTTTTCACCTATAACTTGACGAACTTATACAAACGAAAAATAATTAATGATGGTGATGATATTATTAGTTACAAACGTAAATTAGATACTTTATTTAATTTTAAACCAGATGATTTATTGCATGTCGATGCTTTTGCAAAAGAAATGCAAACACCTGAATTGCTTAATTATATAAAGAAATCTAAAGAACGAGGTCGAGGAAATCTCAATGCATATCTAGTTGAGTTGTACAAACGCACAAGTTTGCCAATGGCATCATATATTCTTACTTTAATTGCGGTAGCATTAGGCTCTGTAAAGCGTAGAGGAGGAGTTGGAGTAAACCTTACAATAGGTGTTGTTTTGATGTTTATTTATGTGTTCTTGTTAAAAATTGTTGAAGTCCTTGGTGCATCAGCAGATGCAAATCCATTATTTTTGGTTTGGTTGCCAAATATTGTCTTTGGAGGCGTAGCAATATATCTCTATTTCAACGCTCGAAAATAATTTTTAACCTATGGAATCCAATCAAAAAGTAAAAAATTATTTACATCTTCATTTCTTAGTGTTTATTGCTGGTTTTACAGCAATTTTAGGGGAATTAATCACTATAAATGCAATTCCTTTAGTATGGTTTAGAATGTTAATTGCATTGTCACTAATGGTAATTTATGTTGCCGTTTTTAAAATCAAAATAAGAGCAAATACTCGAGCAATCATTGGCTTTTCAATTGCAGGAATTATCATTGCATTACATTGGATTACCTTTTTTGGCGCCATAGATGTTTCAAATATTTCTATAACGTTGGCAATGTTTTCTACAGGAGCATTTTTTGCATCATTCATAGAACCAATAATTTATAAGCGTAAAATTATTTGGTACGAAATATTCTTCGGAATATTAGTTATCATAGGAGTTTTTATAATTACGCAAAGCGAAGTGAAATATTTTATGGGTATTGTTTTAGGAATTCTTTCTGCTTTTTTGTCATCATTATTCGCTGTGCTAAACGGAAAGTTTTTGCAAAAACATACTGCAACAACGATTACATTTTATGAATTTATTTCAGGAGTATTATTTGTTACGCTCTTTATAATGATCTTTGGAGAAGGTTTTTCAACTGATTTTTTCAAACTTCCAAATTCAGATTATGTATATCTTTTTATTTTAGCATCTATTTGTACTGCTTATGCATTTATAGCATCTGTATATGTGATGAAATACATCAGTCCATATTCTGTAGTATTGGCATATAATTTAGAGCCAATTTACGGAATAGTATTGGCATTGATTTTATTTCCTGATACAGAAAAAATGGGAACAAACTTTTATTATGGTGCAGCAATCATCTTGTTTGCAGTACTTTTAAATGGAATTTTGAAGAATAAAGGAGCGTTTCAAAAAACAAAAAATAAACAAAAAATATAGTATTAAGTTATTATATTTGTAATTCATAGCCAAACTACCAAACCATGGAATATTTAGATTTTGAACTCCCTATAAAAGAACTTGAAGACCAACTTCAAAAATGTAAATTGATAGGAGACGAGACAGATGTTGATGTTACAGAAACGTGTGAAAATCTTCAAAAAAAATTAGATAAAACTAGAGTAAATATATATAAAGATTTAACGGCATGGCAACGTGTACAGTTGTCAAGACACCCAAATAGGCCATATACTATGGACTATATCAATGCAATCTGTGGAGACACTTTTATGGAATTGCATGGAGATAGAACTGTAAAAGATGACAAAGCAATGGTTGGTGGTCTCGGGAAGATCGGGAATCAAAGTTTTATGTTTATTGGCCAGCAAAAAGGTTACAATACTAAAACACGTCAATATAGAAATTTTGGAATGCCGAATCCAGAAGGTTATCGTAAAGCATTGCGTTTGATGAAAATGGCAGAGAAATTTGGAATTCCAGTGGTAACCTTGTTAGATACTCCAGGAGCTTATCCAGGATTTGAAGCTGAAGAAAGAGGTCAAGGAGAAGCAATTGCACGTAATATTCTTGAAATGACTCGTTTAAAAGTACCTATTATAACAATTGTTATTGGTGAAGGTGCTTCTGGAGGAGCATTAGGAATAGGTGTTGGAGACAGAGTACTAATGATGGAGAACACTTGGTATTCAGTAATTTCACCAGAATCTTGTTCTTCTATTTTATGGAGAAGTTGGGAATATAAAGAGCAAGCAGCAGAAGCATTGAAATTGACTGCAAAAGACATGAAAAAATTAAAACTGATTGATGGTATTATCAAAGAACCAATTGGTGGAGCTCACTTCAATAGAGAAGCAGCCTTTAAAAGCGTTCAATTATCTATCATGAGAGTGTACAATAAAGTGAAACTTTTGACTCCGAAAAAACTTATTAAAGAACGTATGGATAAATACGATCAAATGGGTGTTTTTAAAGAGTAAAAAAAGTCGCAAAGAGACAAAGTTTTAAAGTCGCAAAGTTTGAATAAGTTTTTCAACACTCTAATCCTCTGAAACTTTGTCTGTTTTTTTAGCCTTTGCCCCTTTGAACCTTTTTAATCCTTTGAACCTTTAAGGAAACATGAAAATACTTACTGCAGAACAAATTTACCAATTATATGAAGCTACGAGCAAGAGTCAAGGTGTTACATCACTAGATTTGATGGAGCGGGCAGGAACAACTTGTTTCGAATGGATTCATTCGAGATTACAAGGGAATCCTGTAAGAGTATTGGTTTTTTGTGGTATTGGAAATAACGGAGGTGTAGGAATGGTGATTGCTAGACATTTGCATCAACATGGTTATAATGTTGAATCCTATGTTGTAAATTTCAATAAAAAAAGAACAGAAGGTTTTTTACATAATTATGACAGACTCAAGGATGCTGGTGTTTGGCCAACGATCATCAATTCTGAAAATGAATTTCCAAAGTTTGCTGCAAATGATATTGTTGTCGATGCTATTTTAGGAATGGGATTGACACGAAAAATTGGAGGGTTTACAATTGATTTAATTAAGTATATAAATAGTGTAAAAGCATATACCCTTGCTACTGATATCCCTTCAGGAATGTTTGCTGATAGATCTTTAACAAAACAATGTACAATTCTTGAAGCTTCACACACATTGACTTTTCAGCGACCAAAAATTGCATTTCTACTTCCAGAAAACGAACCTTATATTTATACTTGGGAATCCATAAATATTGGTCTTGATGAGCAGTATATTTCTAAAATAGATGTAAAACATTTTATGACTCAAAAAGAAGATGTTTTGCCAATGTATCGTCCGAGAGAAAAATTTTCCCATAAAGGCACCTTCGGACATTCATTAATTATTGCTGGTAGTTTTGGTAAGATTGGAGCAGCAATTTTAGCATCACAAGGAGCACTTAAAGTTGGAAGTGGAAAGGTTACTGCTTACGTGCCAAAATGTGGTTATCAGATATTGCAAATTTCAACCCCAGAAATTATGGTTGAGGTGGATTCAGAAAATGAATTAGAATTTTTTAATTATAAGTCAAATCCAACAGTAATAGGAGTAGGTTGTGGCATTGGAACATCAGAGAAAACTAAGAAAGGTTTTGAGAAGTTTTTAAAATCAAATAAATTACCATTAGTTTTAGATGCTGATGCCCTTAATATTTTATCAGAAAATAAAGAGTTACTAAAACTATTGCCAGAAAATTCTGTGCTAACTCCGCATCCAACCGAATTTGAAAGATTGGTAGGTAAGTGGAAGAATGACAATGATAAGTTAAAGAAACTTAAAGAACTTTCATCAGCATATAAAATTATTGTGGTGCTTAAAGGCGCAAATACTGTTATTGCAAATGGTGAAGAATTGTATTTTAATACTACGGGAAATCCGGCTTTAGCTACTGCAGGAACTGGCGATGTACTTCTTGGAATTATTACAGGATTAATAGCACAAAATTATGAGCCACTTAAAGCAAGTATTTTAGGTGTTTATCTTCACGGAAAAACTGCAACACTTGCAATGAAAAATATGAGTGTTGAAACTTTTATTGCGACATCAGTTTTAGACTATTTAGACGATGCATATATGAGTTTATTTATTGATGAATCTCCAAAGGTTGCGCAAAAAAAATCGTCTTCTCAACCTTCAGAAGAAGATGTAGAAGACGAAGTTTAATGTCTTTAAAATAAGTTTATTTTCTTCTTGCTTTCCAAGCACTTAAAGCACCTGTAGACCACAATGCCCAAATGATAAGTACTGGCTGAAAAAACAAACGTATTAATCTTGCTTTATCAGAATTTAACACTCCAAAACCATCAGTTCCATTTATATACTGAGCGATATTTCCAGGAAAAATAAGCACGAAAAATAGTGCTAAAGCTATTCCTGCTTGTACTCTTTTTCCTTTCCAAAAAACCATTGATAAACCTAGAATAATTTCTATAATTCCAGAAATTATAACAACCAAATCTTTACTTAAAGGCAACCAATTTGGTACTTGTGCTTGAAATTCTAGCCTGTTGAATGTTAAGTGGCTTATTCCTGCATACAACATAAAACATCCTAAGAGTATTCTGAAAATGTTTTGGATTATACTTGTTTTTTGTTGCGTTGTCATTATTCTATATTTTAAGAGAATTAAATAATTCGATCAATCTAGGATCAGAAGGTCTAGGAGCATCTGCATCAACAATATTTCCTTCTGGATCTACCAAGATAAAACGTGGAATTGAGTTTATTTGATAATCTCTAGAAAACGTATTGTTGTTTCCAGCATACAATTGAATTCCTCCCATATTACGGTCTACAATCATTTTTTTCCAGGCATCATACTTGTTTGGTCTATCAGTAGAAATACTTACAAACTCTATATTTTTTCCGTGATATTTATCTTCAATTTTCTTTAAAAACGGAATTTGTTGTTTACAAGGTCCACACCAAGTTGCCCAAACATCTATATAAACATATTTACCCTTTAAGTCATCTAGTGAAGTTGTCCCTCCTTTATAATTCTCAAAATCTAAAAATTTTGGAGATGGCTTTCCTTTAGCAAACTTAACTGCAGAATTATATTTTGTTTGGTAGTTTTTATTTAAATAATCTAAAAATCGAGTATCATCATTTCCAATTTGAGCAACAATCAATGAATCTACACCAGTTGTAGAAATAGCAACAGATGCTTTTTTAAACTCTTCAATCTTAACATCAAATGCTGATTTTTCTAATGAAAAATAAGTTTTAGCATTAAATAAATCTGTCTTAGAAAATTTAACACGTTCTAAAATATAGTTATTAGTGACTGTACCTTTACCGCTAAAAATAATGTTAGAAAAATCTGTAGCATCAGTATCAATTTTAAGATTATATCCATTGTCAAGAAATAAAGGAAACTTATTGTTCCCATTAACCATTGTATATATTCCTTTTTCAACTTTTAATGTATCTTTAAAAGTACCATCATCATTTACTATGATTTTTTTTGAAAATTTTTGTGACGCAATTGTCAATTCTTTTGTTTCAATATTATCAATTTTACCTGATAGCGTTACATAATCTTTTGGCGCATTACATCCAATAAAAATTGTAGCAACAAAAAGAAATAAAATTATTTTTTTCATAGATATTAAATATTTTCTTGGTCAAATAATTTTATTAATGCTTCATCAGAAGGTCTTGGTGCGCTTGGAGTTACAATATTTCCATTAGGATCAATCAATAAGAAACGTGGAATACCTTTAATCTTATAGTCTTGTACAAACTGTGATTTCCAATCACTTGGAGCAAATAATTGAACTCCTCCTAATTCTTTATCTGCAACCATTGCTTTCCATTTGGCATGGTCTTTTGCAGCATCAATAGACATACTTACAAATTCAATATTTTTACCATGATATTTTTTCTCAACTTCTTTTAAAAACGGAATTTCACGCTTACAAGGTCCACACCAAGTTGCCCAAACATCAACATAGACATATTTACCTTTTAAATCACTTAGTGAAGTTGTTCCTCCTTTGTAATTCTCGTATTTCTCAAATGTTGGAGATTTAGACCCTTTAGGTAAGTCTTCTTTTAATTGAGCAATTCCCATAAAGTAGTTTTTATTTCCATCAATAGAACGCTCAAGTCCTTTTATACTATTATTTATAACTGTTGTGTCTACACCTTTATTTGAGTTGATAAACTCAGTTAAGTCAGTTTTGATTTTCTCAAATGTTGTCTCTAATCCTGCTTTATCTAAATTTGAAAAGTCTTGATCGAATAATTTTTCTTCAAGTAAAGATTTTGCTGCTAAAAAGTTGTTGTTCTCTGATCCATTACCTGAATATTTTATAGTTTCATCAAACATTTTTGTATCTAATGTCATATTGATATCATATCCGTTTTCTAAGAAAATTGATGCGCTTTCAGATCCATCAAAGAAAGAATAAACTCCTTTTTCTACTTTTAATGTGTCTCTAAAAGTTCCATCTTCATTTACCTTAATAGTTTTTGAGTAAGTTCTACTTCTAACAACTACTGAGTCACTATTCTTATCTGTAATTTCTCCCGAAAGAGTTACATAATCTTTTGGTTCGCTTTTACATGATACAATTGCCAATGCAGCAATAAAAAATACTAATTTCTTCATTTTTAATGGTTTTGATTTTGTTAACAGTCGTCAAATATAAAATATATTACATTCAATGTATAATTTTACATAAGACTTTAACAGTTTGTTAGGCGTTTTCTATTGATTTTTAGAGGATTGTAATTTTTTTTTATAAGTTTTTATTTGGATAGTTAAATTAATTGCTTAGTTTTGGTAAAAATTAATTGCTTAGTTTTTCTATTCTAGAAATAGAAAACAACTCCATAAGTAAAATATAATTTATTAAAATTATAATTTTTCGCCCTCTACTTTTTTAATAAATTATAAAGATTTTTGGTGTTTCCTCACTGTTTTTTTTAACAAACGCTTTAAAAGGCCCTTTCATTAATCCAATTGGATTATGATTAGTTATGTCATTTCCATAGTTAAGAATTTAAACTAATTTAAATATATATACTATGAAAACCATTACCTTACTTAGTAAGATAAAGAAAATCACTTCGTGGTTGGCCTTATCAAACACAGCAACTCATTGTGAAGACAATTTAACATTCAAAAAAAGTATAGCGAAGTTTTCACTTTTCGTTATGCTTTTTTTTATAGGTAGTAATTTATTATTTGCCCAAACAATCCCAACTGAAACAACCATTAATGGCGGTTTCGGTATAGATGGTGGAGTTTATTCAGGAAATGTATTATTTCCAGGCCCAGATTCTGGACTAGCTGATGATTGGTTTCAAGGATCTTCAGGATTTGGAGTGATAGACGAAACAGTCGATCACACTGCGGCATTAAGCGTTAACAATGCTACAATAGAAGTGAGAATGAATCCATCGATAGCGCCTTATACGAATGATACAAATGGAAGGCAGTGGATTGATGCAGTATATTTAAGAGATCAAAACTCAAAAGGAAACAATAAAGATTCTAATGTATTTACTGGAGGAACTGATAAAAATGTGGATAATCCAAATACATGGACTATTACAAATGCAAGTGTCCCTCAGAAAAATGACATTATAGATGTTTTTGGACACTTAAGAAGAGATGTTCCTGTGGGAAGTCAAACTTTAGGTACAGAATGGGCTGTAGTTGGCGCTTCAACACGAAATGCTAATGGTGATAGTCATTTAGATTTTGAAATATTTAGAGGAGGAATCAGTATATCAAATAACACTATTACTACAGATACAAATTTAGATGCTACAGGTGGTAGAACAGCGTATGTTTTTAATGCTGATGGTTCAACACAACAGTTTGGAGATGCAATTGTTTCGGTAGATTATGCGAATGGAGGAGCAAATGCAATAGTAGAAGTTTATGTTTGGATTGAAATTGTTGGAGTGCCGGATTCTTACTTCACCACACATAATGGTCTTCCTTTTAGATCTTTTGAATTTACAGGAGTAAAGTATTCTGGTGGTAATGGAGCAGGGAATTATGGGTATGCACAAATTCAGCAAAGAACAGATATTGCTGGACTTCCTTCAGCATTCTTCTCACAAGTAAATGATGGCGCTCCAGTTGATGCAGGTCCTTGGGGAACAATTTCTACAGGTGGAGATTTATCAACTACATATCATCAAACAACTTTTGCTGAATTAGCAATTAATGCTACAGCCTTAGGATTGGATTCTGGAAGTTCTGGAACTGAATGTGCTGGCTCTCTTGGAGATGTAATCGTAAAAACAAGATCATCAGACTCCTTTACTGCTGAACTTAAAGATTTAGCAGGCCCATTTAGTTTAGGTGCACCACCAGAAGTTAGTGTTGAACTAACTGGTGATACAGAATTAGATTGTAATATTACTTCAGTAACACTGACAGCATCACCTACACCAAATACATTTACTTATATATATGAATGGTATAAAGACGATGTGCTTATAAACGGAGCAATAACAAATCAATATGCTGCTACTGAACAAGGAACATATAAAGTAATTGCTACAGTTGATAATCCAGGATTAGGAGCATGTATGGCTGAGGCTGAAATTGCAGTTTCACAAGATACTACACCACCAAGTTTAGATACAAGTGATACTTCTATTTGTAAAAATGATAGTGTAGATTTATCAACATTGATAAGTATAAACAATGGAGATGTAACAACATACCATACGACTCAAAATGATGCCGACAATAACATTAATCCTTTAGTAAACACATTAGTATCTCCAATTATTGACACAACATATTATGTGAGAAGTGTCGATAATAATAATGGTTGTTTTAGTACAAGCCCAATTATTATAAATGTGCATCCAGTTACACCAGATGATATTGCATCAGGAATGGTTTGTGTAGGTGATGAGTTCACGTACGAAGGAACTGCTTATGGAGTTGGAGTTTATGAAATCGGAAGAACAGACGCAAATGGTTGTCCGTGGAAAACAGTATTGACCGTAACAGCCTATCCAGTAACAGCAGATGATACTGCATCAGGAATGGTTTGTGAGGGTGATGAGTTTACCTATGAAGGAACAGCCTATGCAGTAGGAGTTTATGATATCGACAGAGTTGATAGCAATGGTTGTCCTTGGAAAACAGTATTGACCGTAACAGCATATCCACCAGCAGATGCAGGTGCTGATAATAGTGTAACTGTTTGTGATGGTATGAATCTAGATTTATCGACCTTAGTAAGTGTAGGTGATGGAAGCTTTGCAGATGATGATTTAACAGGAGCCTTGACAGGATCAATGTTTGATACTACAGGATTATCGCCAGGATCTTACAACTTTACATATACGGTTGAGAGTGGTAATGTATGTCCAGATGACACAGCGTTGATAACTGTAAATGTTGAAAACTGTTTAGGAGGTTCTGAAACTGCTTTTGCAAAAGGAAGTGTTAATGAATGTTTCTTAGATAGTGAGTTTAATCGTTGGGGTTGGACAAACTATATGGAATGTGAAGATGAAGAGATTATACCATTATATGCAGGAGCTGCTCATTGTAGCTTAGATAATGGTGCCTTAGTTGGAAATGTTACGGTAACTTATGAAAGCGGTGATATGAAAGTAAAATATAATATTGCAGATGGTTGGGTTATGACTGAAGCGCACATTTATGTAGGCTGTGATAAATATCCAAATGGAAGAAGAGGAATAACTGTAGCGCCAGGACAATTCCCATACAATCCAAATGTAAACGGTTATTTCAAGGAATATACTGTAGATTTAAGTGATGTTTCTGGAAGTGTATGGA
>CALIIP010000258.1 GCA_938018045.1 uncultured Flavobacteriaceae bacterium | reverse complement strand
AAAACCAAGAGGTTGTTATTGATGACTCAAACAGGATGTTATTAAATATTCCTATGATAACATTTGAAATAAATCAATCAAAACTCACTAAAAAAGCAAAATTTAATTTGAATCGAGTAAGTGAATTACTTGAAAAGTATGAAAAAATGGAATTAGAAATTGGTGTTCATTCTTCAAGTCTTGGTAGCGATGATTTTAATTTAAAATTATCTAACAAAAGAGCAAATGCAATATTGGCATATTTAAAAGTTCGAGATGTATATAATCTTGAGCGTGTTACTGTTAATGGTTATGGAGAGACACAATTACTAAACGAATGTGCAAATGGTGTAAAATGTAAGACTACAGCGCATCAAAAAAATAAAAGAATAGAATTTGTAGTTACAAAAAACTATGGTTTAGACAATATAAAGAATGCAAACTATATTGTACAGGATTAAGTTTATCAAATTATACAATAAAAAAAGAGTGAAATTTTACTATAAATTTCGCTCTTTTTTTATATCGTCATACGCTTTTTGAATCTGTCTAAATTTTTCTTCGGCTCCTTTTAAATGCTCTTTTCCAAGATGTTGTAACTTATCTGGATGGTGTTTTTTAACCAATCTTCGGTATGCTTTTTTCACATCTGCATCTGTTACAGATCTATCAATTTCAAGTACTTTATAAGCGTTTGCAATTCCACTATAAAACATCGCTTTTATAGATTCAAAATCATGATTGCTAATGTATAAATAGCCACCTATTTTTTCAATCATATTTACTTCAGATTCTGTTACAAAACCATCAGCCTTAGCAATATTAAATAAATAATGCATCAATTGTAATCTTGATGCATGTGTCATATTTTGACGAATCTGAATACATACTTGTCTCGTAGAAATATCATTCTTTTTTATGATTCCGTTGAAAAGTTTGAAAGCGTGTTTTGCACGTTCTGCACCATACATTTGTGTAAAATGGTTGCGCACATAACTTAGTTCTTTCTCATCTACTTTTCCATCTGCTTTTATCACAACAGCAGACAATACTAAAAGACTCATTTCAAAATCTCCAGACTTTGTAGTATCTGTAGTTCTTCTTCCTCGTGTTGTTGACCTCCTATTTCCAAAACCTCCAGAGCCTCTTGAAGGTCCTTCAATTCTGATGTTTTTATCTCCAACCTCATCAACTATAGTTCCTAAAATGAATCCTATAATTGCTCCTATTGGACCTCCAAAAGACCACCCAAGTGATGCTCCTAAATATTTACTAAAACTTCCCATATTTTTTCAGTTTTAAAGTTGTAAAGTTACAACGTTTTAAAGTTTGTTTTCAATTTTGGATATTAGAATTTATCAGTAATTTGTTATTATAATAAAATTCCCTTATTTCCTTTCAACGAAATGATTAAAAACTATTATTATCAAAGAAGAGAAGCATAAAACTTATTAAAATCTCATCTTTTATCTTTTGACTTTTCTCTTTCGGCTAAAAACGGTATCTTTGCAGTCAATATTTTAAACACATATATTATGTATCCAGAAGAATTAGTAAGACCAATGAAAGCACAATTAGAGACTGCAGGTTTTACATCATTACATACAACCGAAGAAGTTACGGCTGCTTTGGCAAAAGAAGGAACAACATTGGTTATGGTAAATTCTGTTTGTGGTTGTGCAGCAGGAACAGCTAGACCAGGAGCAATTGCTTCTTTAAACAGCGATAAATCTCCTGCAAATTTAACAACAGTTTTTGCTGGTGTTGATGCAGCAGCAACTAATAAAGCACGCGAATTTATGATTCCTTTTCCGCCTTCATCACCTGCAATAGCATTGTTTAAGGACGGTCAATTAGTTCACATGTTAGAACGTCATCATATTGAAGGTCGTTCTGCAGAAATGATTGCAGCGAATTTAACAGGTGCTTATGATGAATTTTGTTAATATTTAATAAGTTCACTTTTAAATAAAACCTATTTTAAAATCCTCTTTTTGAGGATTTTTTTTATTTTTATAGAATGGTTCTCGATACATCCGCCAAAAACGGACACTCGAACTGACGCAATTTTACCTTATGAATTCTACAGAAGAAAAAATAATAGAAAACACTATTCTATTTGTTAAAAAAACATTGAAAGGTGCTGAAGGTGGTCACGATTGGTTTCACATTGAGCGTGTTTATAAAAATGCTCAATTGATATCAAAAAATGAAAATGTTGATGCGTTTATTGTTGCACTTGGTGCATTATTACATGATATTGCTGACGCAAAATTCTATGATGGAGATGAAACTGTTGGTCCGAAAATGGCACGTGAATTTCTATTTTCTCAAGATGTAGACAGTTCTATTATCGAACATGTTGTTCAAATTATTGATAATATTTCTTATAAATCATCACTTGATAAAAGCAAAAAAAATCGTTTTTCTTCTCCAGAATTAGATGCAATTCAAGATGCTGATAGATTGGATGCAATTGGCGCTATCGGAATCGCGCGCTGTTTTAATTATGGTGGTTTTAAAAACAGGCAACTTTACAATCCTGAAATAAAACCAAACTTGGAAATGAGTAAAGAGGAGTACAAAAAATCTTCTGCACCAACAATTAACCATTTTTATGAAAAATTGTTACTCCTAAAAGACAAAATGAACACGAAAACTGGTCGGCGTCTCGCCGAAGAAAGACATCAATATATGGAGGTTTTTTTAAAGCAATTTTATGCAGAATGGAATGGGGAAAAATGATAATTGGATAATTGGAATTTATAAAAATTAAACTAAGAAAATCAACTATAACAATAATTTATCATAATTATTTTTTTATAAAATTTACTAATTAAAAATGGCTTTTTTTAAGGCGCTTAAAATTAATTTACTTTTTTGACTCTTATGATTTGTTTGTTTTATCAAAAAAACTTCTTAAAAGTATTAAAATTAGGTTTTGCTTAAAGTTTTAGATTCTTTTTATAAAAACTATTTTATAAGCTCTTAATAAGAACTAATTTTCTTTTGCTACTTCTAAAGCAGTAATTTTATATTCTAAAGTTTGTAATTCTATTCCGCTTTTAATTATTTCATCGGCAGATAAATTCTTCCCATTATTTACAAAATCTAAAAGCTCATTTTTTTTGAAATTATAATATTCTATTGCAGTTGTTATTTTATCTTTCATGATTACTGTATTAGATTTGACATTTCATTTCTATATTTAGAAGCAGTCTTTCCAGTAAACTCTTTAAATAATTTATTGAAATGAGAAAAATTATTAAACCCACACTCAAAACTAATATCTGCGATACTTTTCTGACTTTCTGATAATAATTTGGTTGCATGAACGACTCGGTATTCATTTACTAGTTTTGTAAATGTTTTTCCTGTAGTTTTTTTAAAAAATCTACAAAATGCTGGTGCAGTCATACTTGCTAAACCTGATATTTCTTCTAATGATATGTGTTGATTGAAATTATCATTTATATGTTTAAATATTAAATCTATTTTACCACTATCTTGTGGTTGTGTTTCGAAAGCAAAACCATCAGCATTTAAAATAGTATAATCACTAGATGTTGAGAGTGTATGCAAAACTTCTAAAAGCAATAATATTTGTTTGAATCCTTCTTTTTCTGCAATCTTTTCAATTTTTGGCCCTAATTTTCTTTTTATCTTTATTCCAAATAAAATTCCATTTTTTGCTTTTTCAAACAAATTTTTAATAGGAATCATTTCAGGAGCATCAAAAAAAGTATTTCCTAAAAAATCTGGCATAAACTGAATTAGTGTTTCAGAACCATTTGTAGTTAATCTATCTGTAAAGCCATTGTGAGGCAAATTAGAACCCATTAATAATAATTGACTATTACTGAAATATGATAAGTGGTTTCCTATATGTCTTTTCCCTTTGCCTTTATTTACATATACCAATTCAATCTCAGGATGAAAATGCCACGAAGCTTTTGTATGCTTTAAAAATTCAGTATGCTTTTTAGCTAAAATTGAACTTCCAAAATTTGGAGTGATTTTTTCTAAAGTAGGTTTTGTATTTTTCATTAATCACAATTAATTCCAAAAATACCAAACTAATAGGGAATAAAAAATATATAGAATTAACTACTTTATAATTTATATTAACATTTAATTCGTTTTTACTCATAAACAATGTTAATATGGCATAGATATTTACTAATTATGATGTTTTTATCTGTAGTATTTTTAAATAGTTTTGCAGTTATAATTATAATATATCCTATGTTAGAAAATGATAGAATCGCAATTATTACTGTAATGTCAGTTTTTGTAGTACTTCTTATTGCACAATTTATAGTTATAGGGAATTTGCTAATGAAAAAACCAAAAAAATAAATTTGTAATTAGTGTCAACAACAATAATAACAGTTTTTTGGAAATAGCGAGTCAGATTGGCTCGCTATTGTTTTTTTAACTAATAAATTAAATTTTACTTAAAGTTAGGCTTTCTCTTCTCTAAAAATGCTGTAGTACCTTCAACAAAATCTTCACTCACAAAACATTTTCCGAAATTTACTTTTTCTACTTTGTAACCATTTTTCTTTTTGTCATAATTTGCATTCACTGCAGAAATTGCATTTGAAATTGCTGTACTAGAATTTCGAGAAATTTTAGTGGCAAGTTTTTCAGCGAGTGGTAATAATTCTTCTTGAGTTACCACATAATTTACCAAACCATA
>CALIIP010000257.1 GCA_938018045.1 uncultured Flavobacteriaceae bacterium | reverse complement strand
ACTATAGGCCTCTTTAAAAGATTTATTTACCGAAAAATTGGTGATAAGTTCTAAGTTTAAATCTATGGGAGCGAACTTAATTGATATATTTTGCTCTTGGTTTAACACCTTCTCTGGAAAGTGTTCAATATCATATCCCATATCGCCAAAGACCTTTAATAACTTATCAAAGTTTTCCTTAGAAGTATCAATCCAAAAATCAACGTCTAATGAATTTCTTGGGTAACCATGAAATTGAACTGCCCCACCACCTACCATAATCATTTTAACATTATGGATGTTTGCTTTTGAAACAAACTCTTTGATGTTTTGTTGCCAATCCTTCATGAACTAACTCTTAATAACAATCAAAAAGTTATCGCTTTTTGCTTTTCGTCTGTTATTGGGAATTTGTTGAGAACTTACTATTAAGTTTAACCAATAATTAAAACGCTCTCCAGGACTCAGACGCAGAAATGCAAGTTCCTGTTCCAAATTACTTTCTTTCTTATTTTGAAAATTGACTTGCATAAGCATACATTTGTACAACAACCTTAATATCTATCCTTTCTTTTTACAAGTTACAATTAATTCTTTTCTTCAATTCATCCTTTATATGGACTTTTACTTTTTGTAAACAATTTTATTACCCTTGCCATATTTATACATTAGCTCTAAGGTTGTCTTAATGCCGTTCATTTTCTTTATTTGAGCAATATATAATTCAATGCTTCTAGTGGAATTAGGTTTTAAATCTAATTCAGATAGTTTATGCGCTATCTCCTTTTGGGTATAACCTTTAGATAAAAAGAACAGAATCTTTTTAGCCGTTCTAGTTTCCAGAGAATTGATACTAAGACCTCCTTTTTTAGCCATTCTTTACTTGAACTTTGAAGGAAGATAATAAAAATCGAGATGCGCAAGAAACTCTTTACAGAAGGTGCAATTTGTAAAGAGTAGCCTTTATTTGAACTTTGGTTACCAATTTGAAGTTGTTGTTTAAGGTAATCATTGATAACTTAGTACCGAAAAAGGTTCGTTTTGTGAAACTTTCAAAAAAGTGCATAGTGGTTCTGTATAGAAACAAATGGCCGTAATCCCATTATTTATTCAACCAGTTTCGAAATAACTTCATCAATAATGGCTGCGCCACATAAACTGGAAAAGACGGACATAGGATACCACCCCCGCCGGATTAAAGTGAGCATAGCAATATTTATTGCAAACCCTTTTATAGCATAGTCTGGAACGATTTTTTAAGTGGTTCAAAAAAATCCGTTTTCGGTAGTTCACTTTGACCGTTTTTTGCAGTAAATAATTACTATAATTAGTGATGATTTACTGTCCAGAATAATTGTTGATAATTAAGGAGTAACCTAGAGCTTATACGATATTTTTAGCAAGATGATTCGTGGTATGATTAACTTGGTTTGGTCGCTAATTAGGATGTCTGAAAATGAATTTGATCGTCTAAAACTTGAGTTAAAAAGATTTGTGGTTTCAATTTGAAAGCTCCATACACTGTCTTCTTTTTGATATAAAAGTGAAGCGTTCGCAATATCAAATGCATCTGACGAATTAGACGCTATATTTTTGTAATCGAATATTGAATAATTTGCTTTGAATTGAAAATCTTTAAAAAAATCATATTCTAAATTCACAAATAATTCATTATTGGTAAAATTAGAGGTAGAAAGCTTCGTGATAAATATGGAAGGTGAATAGGAATACCCTAGCTCAAAATTTGGTGTTTTTTTAAAAAAAGTTTCAATTCTCCCAGTAGCAGATAATGATTTTGAAATATTTTTCGAAGTATTATCATTTACAATTTGAAAGAATTCGTTGTAGCTCACATCAGTTTCTAATGAATATCGGACGGTATTTATTTTTTTGCTAAAATTAAACCTGCTGGTAATACTGTTTTCTGGGAGATTAAATAGTGTCAGAGTTCTAAACTGCTCGATTCCTTGCAGTTGGATAGCACTTTTTATACTTTGTGTTTTTTTATTGTAAAAAACTCCCGCATTAAAGCTAAAACCACGAAAAAAGCTGAACTCAGAATAATTTAAGGATAGTGTATGGTATTTTTCATTAGCTAAATTGCTATTACCTCTTAAGACTTGATTAAAGTTAGTTAAAAGAAAATTGCCAATTAACTTTGGACTATTTGGAAAATTGGTGTTAGCTTGATAATTGAATTTCAATTTTTTGCTGCTATTGAATTCAGCTTCGATACTGAATTCAGGCAATAACAGGGTTGTTTGTTTTGACGTCTGAATACCCAGCTGTTTGTTTCTCCATCTGTAATTATGATAAAACACTCCTGCCTTTGTCGTAAATATTCCTGTTAAGTTTTTATATTCTAAGCCTAAGAAAATATCGTTAAAACTATAGGAAAGATCGTTGCCAAAACTATCGGATGAAAAATTATTAACACTACCATTACTTAGTTGCTGCTCCTCAACACTAGTGTAATTCTCTGAAACAATATTTGTTCCTATGGAGGTGTAAATATGATTTAAATTGTTTAGTATCCAATAATCCTTAAGAATAAAATCGAAAGTTGTATTTTGAGTTTCAATTTGTTGGAAAACATTAAAAACTGAATCGTCTTCAAGGGGAATTAAATTGTTCAGAAAGCTCTCATTAGTCAACCAATTGACATTTGGCTTATTCTTTTTGTAATGAAGAGTTGTTTCTAAACTAAAAGTTTGTGCGCTGGATAATTTTTTACTGTATTCTAAATTTTGTTTTAAACTAACTGCGTTGAGAGTGCTAGAAGTTTGGAAATTATTATTCTGAAAAGGATTGGTAGTAATGATATTTCCTTTTGAATTATTATCACTTATTTTTACGAAACTATTTGCAGACAGATCAACATGGGTACTAGGTTTGTAATCGAAAGTCAGCTTACCGATAACAAAGAAATTTTTAAGATTTTCAACATTGGTTCTATTTTCTGAATAAAGATTAACATTACCGCTATACTGATTTAAAGTCTTCGTTTCAGTCTTGGTTTTACTACCATTAGTAATTATGTAGGTATTAATACTGGTTTTAGGCGAGACCGTTTTACGCAGATTAAAAGCGCCAAATTGATTAGTGTTTTCCTTGAAGTTAGTGTTAGCTAAGTATTTTGAAAAATCATCGTTGAACAAATTGACAAAACCTTTAATGTTACCCATTAGTTTGCCAAAACCTCCTTCAAATTCAATATAATCACTAGTTGTGAAGGACTTCTTGCCTGTATTGTTTAAATCCCCGATCAAGTTGATATTAGTTTTTTCGCTATAATAAAAAAGTGTAGGGTTTATAGAATATCTATTTTTAATTCCCATCCCTGCTTCAAGATTTCCAAAAGCAAATTGTTTTTTGTCTTTTTTTAAACGAATGTTCATAGCAATTTGGTCACTATCCTGTAGGCCTTTTAAAAACCCTACTTCGTTGTAATTATCTAAAATTTCGATCTGAGCCACCGCATCTGCTGGTATATTATTAACAGCCAACTTACTGTTCCCGGTAAAAAAGACTTTGTCCTCGACCATCACCTTATTTATTTTTTTACCTTTTACCCTTACATTACCCTCTTTATCCACTTCTACACCTGGCAGTTTTTTCAATACTTCCCGTAGTTTGCGTTCTTTACCATTTACAAAGGCATCAACATCATAAATAATGGTATCTTCTTTTATTTGAACAGGAATCTTATACGATACTGTTACTTCATCTAACAAGTTGTCCTGAGACTCAAGTATTATGTCTTTTTTCGTGTCGGCCTGAAGAGATAAATTAAATATTTCGTTACGATAACCTAAGTAGGATATTTTAATAACATATTCCTCATTTATTAAAAGTTGTAGTCGATACGCACCATTTTTATTGCTAATTGCAAACTTTGTTTTCTCATAACTAGAGTTTGGAAAAGCAATAATATTGGCATTTGCTAACGGCTGTATGCTGTCAGAAACAATGCCATACAACATTACTTCTTGAGAACTAACCAATTGAAAAATAAAAATAAAAAGAAAATTTACAAATAATGGTTTGAACCTTAATTTAGGTATTATCATTATACAATCAAATAAGGTAACCTCTTTTAGTTAGGAAATAGAATATATAAAAGTACGTAGGTAAATTAAAATCGTCTTTGTAAATCTAAATAAATTTAAAATTATGTTCAATTTTCTGAGTTAAAAATACTTTTAGATATGGCTTTAGAAGTGAATTCTTTGTACTCCGCTAAGTTCAAATAATCTCCTTTTAACCGTTTCTTTATTTTTAAAGCTTTAGTCGCTAATTTAATCTCTTTGGTAAAAATAATAAAATCCCTTTCATGCACTTCTAATATCAAACCAGGTAGGCCATAGTGACCAACCGGACCAGAAGTATTTGGTATAGAAGGCGCAAACCAAGCTGTAATAATGGTCGTTTTACCATTGTCTAATATTTTCTCTTTGGTGGCCTTAATCACTTCATACTTTCCAATCATTTTTACCTTTTTGGTAATCGTCCAAACCCTTGAATTAACAGAATCGACAACAGTTAGATCTCGCCCAAATGCATGATGCGACCAAAAACCGACTTTTGAATTGGTTTTAAAGTATCTATTGCCGTCTCCATTTACATGTAGAATTGTTAATTCTAAGTCATCTTTAGTTTTATCAATAGACATACCAGGTGAAACTTTAAAGGAAGACTCTTCTTCATTAAATTTTAATATATAAGTGATATTCTTAGAAATATCTCTCATTTTTTGCTTTTCCATTTCATAGTAATTGGCAAATTCAGTGTTTTTCAAAGGATTTTTACTTGTTGTTTTGATATCAACAATTTTTTGGCCATAAATAACTGTTCCACTTAAATTTTGAGAATAAACTAAAGAACAAAAAAAGAAAAATAATCCTACAATAATATAACTATGTCTCATACTTTAATATATTAAATAGGACAGACCAAAAAGGCCTGTCCTATTATAAATTTTAATCTATATTTTACTGTTGAGCACTTTGACAGTATTCATAAAAAACTCTAGCTCTTCTCCCAGCCTCTCTATTTTCAACTCCTTCGTTATCTCTCAAATGTATATAATAAGCTTGTGCAGTGGCATAGCAATCAATAAATACTTCTTCATTGACTGTTTTTTCTAATTCGGGAGTATTGGCATTCAAACTGCCAACAAAAAGAAAAGCGATAACTAAAATTCCAATAACTTTTTTCATTGATTAAATTTTTAAGAATTAATAAATATTTTATGTCTAATAATATTACAAAATTTATTTAAAAAATACTACATAATATTTACTAGGATGTTACTTATGTAAGGTATATCTTCATTAAATTTAATTATAATTTATATCTTTTTATATAAATTACAGTTCTTCCCAAGTAATTTTCATTATCTTAATACTAGTTATCTTCGTAAGATTATAAATGTTGAACTTTACTCCCATACTAGTTTTGAGAAGATTCCTTTTAACACTATTTTTTTTCTTTTCTTCTCAAATTATGTACTGCCAAATAAAGACTATTATTATAGATTCGTTAACCAAAGAACCTATTCCATATTTGAGTATTTGGATTGATGCTACACAAACTAACGTTTTAACTGATAACGATGGGTTCTTAAGTTTTCCTATTGAATTTATGGAGGCAACATTTGTTTTATCTGCAGCGGGGTTTAAAGAAAAAGAAATAAAGATTAAACAAACTACGAATGTGATTGAACTCAATCAAAAAGTCTTTGAATTAGAAGAAATAGTAGTTACTCCTCACTCAAAAAGAAGAAGGAAATATAAAACAGCTAATAAAATTCAAAAATCAAAAGTAGGTATTTATTTACCTGGTTTTAATGAAAGAAAAATGTTCGCCGAGTTTTTTAAATACCAATTAGAATATGAAAAGACTCCCTACTTAAAGGAAGTACATGTTATGACCAAAAGTGAAGTACAAGAAGCTAAGTTTAATATTATATTATTCTCGTTAAATGAAAATGGCCAACCTGATGGATATATTTATCCACATAAAATTATAGCTACATCTAAAAAAGGAAAACAAACTACTAAAATTGATCTAAGTCATTTAAACATTCCATTTCCTAAAATAGGTTTTTTTGTTGGTATAGAATGGTTTACAACAACCAATGGAAATGAATGGGGCACAATTCAACCCAATATTGGCTTCATGCAATTGGAAACCGAAATGGGTAGTTGGTATTATCGAAATGGTGAATGGAAAAAAATTTGGAAAAATACAGGAGAGCACAAATATTATAAGAATAAATTTAATCACTTAGCATTGGAGTTAGTATTGAGCAATTAATAATTTACCCGATTATTTCCCCTTCTCTTTAACTAGTGTTCAAATAAAAGAATATTTGGGTGTTAATGGAACATCGGATAGAGAATTAATCTCGAAAGCAAAGAAAAAGGGGTTTGTTTGAGCTTTTGAGGATTGGTGGAAAGGACGGACATAGAATATCACCCCCGCCCGATTAAAGTGAGCATAGCAATATTTATTGCAAACCCTTTTATAACATAGTCTGAAACGATTTTTTAAGTGGTTCAAAAAAATCCGTTTTCAGTGGTTCACTTTGACCGTTTTTTGCACCTTTAGACGGCTATTGCGTAATATGAACGTATTACAATCCTATACCGATTTTGATTGGGATGATTTGCCAATTGATGAGCAAGAGTTTGAAGATTATAAAGGCAAGTACCTCGATTTGTACGAAAAGGTAAAACGAGATACTGCCAAAGAGAAAACATCTATTCTCGATGATATTGATTTTGAGTTAGAGCTCATACACAGAGACAGAATCAATGTCGCTTATATTTTAAAATTACTCTCTAAACTAAAAGGTGCTAATACAACAGAAGCGCAAGCACAGAAAAAAGCAATTATCGATTTATTAGGTGGAGATATTAAGTTGCGAAGCAAACGCGAACTCATTGAAAAATTTATTGATGAAAACCTCCCACATATTGTAGATGAGGATACTATAGAAGAAGAATTTGAAAAGTATTGGCAAGACCAAAAGGTATTGGTATTAGGAAAACTTTGTGAATGGCTATTTCGGAGTGATGGTGCCACCCGTTTCGGTCAAATGGTGCCACTTTGAGAGATACTGCAATTATAGTTAAAATTTGTTTTTATTGGTTCTTCAAAATTCCTTTTCTTAAGCTTTCCCCTTTTAGGTCTATCCTATGCGATGAGTTTACTATCCTGTCTAAAATGGCATCGGCGATGGTTC
>CALIIP010000256.1 GCA_938018045.1 uncultured Flavobacteriaceae bacterium | reverse complement strand
AGTTTCTTTTTCTTCTTTAATTAAATTGATGAATTTTGCTCCTTCAAATAAATTTGCAATTAAAACTGGCGTATTAAAGTCATCATTCATCGCATTGTAACATTTTTGTTTCCAACTACTTACATCAATTGATGATGTTTCTGAAGTATTCAAACTATTCAAGCCTTTTATTGACCCCATCAATTTAGAAAAACCTTTTTCTGCGGCTAAAAGCGCATCATTTGACAAATCCAATACACTAGAATAATGTGCTTGCATCATAAAAAATCTTGTGACACTTGGAGAAAATGCTTTTGATAAAATATCGTTATTTCCTTCGTAAATTTCGTTTGGTAAAATAGAATTCCCTGTCGATTTCGACATTTTCTTGCCATTCAAATTCAACATATTGGTATGCATCCAATAATTTACCGGCGATTTATGATTGCATGCTTGCGCTTGTGCAATTTCACATTCGTGATGCGGAAATTTCAAATCCATTCCTCCTCCATGAATATCAAATTGATCTCCTAAATACTTTGTACTCATGACAGTACATTCTAAGTGCCATCCTGGAAAACCTTCAGACCAAGGTGAATTCCAACGTTGTATATGTTCTGGCTCTGCACGTTTCCAAAGAGCAAAATCTTGTGGGTTTTTTTTATCAGATTGTCCGTCTAACGTTCTCGTATTTTCAATAGCATCTTCTATAACACGTTTTGACAAAATTCCGTAATATTCGTTTTCGTTGTATTTCAAAACATCAAAATACACAGATCCATTGACTTCATATGCCAAACCATTATCTATAATTTTTTGTATTGCTTCTATTTGCTCAACAATATGTCCTGTTGCTGTTGGCTCAACACTTGGCGATAAAAAATTATATTTTCTTAAGACTTCATGAAAATCAACCGTATATTTTTGAACGATTTCCATAGGCTCCAATTTTTCTATTCGTGCCTTTGTAGAAATTTTATCTTCTGAATTGTCATCAGTTAAATGTCCTGCATCAGTAATATTACGTACATAGCGCACCTTATAACCCAAATGCAAAAAGTAACGATATATCATATCGAAACTCATAAAAGTCCTTACATTTCCTAAGTGAACATTACTATAAACAGTTGGCCCACAAACATACATTCCAATGTTTCCTTCGTGTATAGGTTTCAAAATTTCTTTCTTTTTTGAAAGTGAATTCAGTACTTTAATAGTATTATTTTTATACAATTGCATAGAGATATCAGAAATTTAATTTCGAGTGTAAAAATAGGATGTTTCTATAAGAGTTCAAAACAATCTATTCTTTTTAAAAAAAATCATATTTTTACAGAATACGCCAATCAATTAATTTAGTTTGAATAATATCAATAAAACTTCTGCAAAAGAGTTTGTTTCTCAAATAACAAATAACAATATTAGTTATTTGAGTAGAGCAATTACACTTGTTGAAAGCAATAATAGTAATCATCAAGAGAAAGCAACTCAGATTTTAGAGAAATGTTTACCTTATGCAAACCAATCTATCAGAATTGGAATTACTGGTGTTCCTGGTGTTGGAAAAAGTACTTTTATTGAATCTTTCGGAAAATATTTGACGAGTATTGGTAAAAAAGTAGCTGTTTTAGCGATAGATCCAAGCAGTACTCTTCAAAAAGGAAGTATTCTTGGTGATAAAACACGCATGAATGAATTGGCACTAGATGATAATGCATTTATAAGACCTTCACCTTCTGGCGATTCTCTTGGAGGTGTTGCAAGAAAAACACGAGAAGCAATTACGCTATGTGAAGCAGCTGGTTTTGATATTATTATTGTTGAAACTGTTGGTGTTGGTCAATCTGAAACTACGGTTCATTCTATGGTTGATTTCTTTTTATTATTGAAATTGGCGAATGCTGGCGATGAATTGCAAGGTATAAAACGTGGTATTATTGAAATGGCTGATGCTATTGCAATAAATAAAGCAGATGGTGAAACAGAAAAAAATGCACAATTTGCTAAAAATGAGTTTTCTCGTGCTTTACATTTATATCCAATAAAAGAAAGTCAATGGAATCCAAAAGTATTAACTTGCAGTGCGCTGAACAATATCGGAATTGATGCGATTTATAAATTAATTGTTGAGTATGTGGTTTTGACAAAAGAGAACGGTTACTTTCAAAAAAACAGAAATAAGCAAAATAAAGATTGGCTTTTTGAAACGATAAATAATGAGTTAAAAAATCAATTTTATAAAGATAAAAAAGTGCAAAACTTATTAAAATTGCAACTAAATAAAATAGAAAATCAAGAAATAAATCCGTTTCAAGCAGCAAAAGAAATTTTAAAAACAAAACTTTAAATGTCGTACGAATTTACAATTATTGTTCCTGTATACAATGAAGAAGACAACCTTGATAGAGTTGAAAAAGAATTTTTAGACTACATCAAAATAGCCTCAAAAAAGACAAAAATTTTGTTTGTAAATGATGGCAGTAAAGATCAAAGTCAAGTTATAATCGAGCGTATTTGCTCAAACAACAATGACTTCGATTTTATTTCTTTTAAAGAAAATAGAGGTTTAAGCGCAGCTATAACTGCTGGATTTCAAAATACTGAAACAGAGTTAGTTGGGTATATAGATTCTGATTTGCAAACAGATCCAAAAGATTTCAATTTACTTCTCGAACATATTGTAGAGTTCGATTTAGTAACAGGAGTTCGTGCAAACAGAAAAGATTCTTTTGTAAAGAATATGTCTTCAACAATTGCAAACGGAATTCGTCGAAGTTTTACGCATGATGGGATGGATGATACAGGTTGTCCACTAAAAGTTATCAAGACAGATTTTGCAAAAAAAATTCCAATGTTTAAAGGTTTACATCGTTTTCTTCCAGCAATGATTTTATTACAAGAAGGGAAAATAAAACAGATTCCTGTTAAGCATTTTCCGCGCATTGCAGGAGAAGCAAAATTTGGAGTTTGGAATCGTCTGTTAGGGCCATTAATGGACTGTTTTGCATACCTATGGATGAAGAAAAAATATATTAATTACGAAATTGAAAAGAAAGGTTAATGAACCATTGGATAATATATAGCATTGGTTTTTTAGCGCAAATTTTATTTTCTGGACGCTTATTCGTTCAATGGGCATTGTCAGAAAAGGCAAAAAAAGTCATCACTCCTTCCCTATTTTGGCAAATGAGTTTAATTGCCTCTTTTTTACTATTTGTTTACGGTTATTTAAGAGATGATTTCGCGATAATGCTTGGTCAAGCACTTACTTATTATATTTACATTCGCAACTTACAATTACAAGGCGAATGGAAAAAAGCACCAAAAGGAGTTCGTTTTTTCATACTGATATTCCCAATATTAATTGTTATTTACGCATTTAACAACAATAAAATTGATATTGACAATCTGTTTAAGAACGATGCAATACCTTTATGGTTATTGATTTTAGGGAGTTTTGCGCAACTTATTTTCACTTTACGATTTATCTATCAATGGATGTATTCTGAGAAACATAAAAAATCTGTTTTACCCTTTGGATTTTGGCTTTTGAGTTTGATTGGCTCATTATTAATACTTTCTTATGCGATTATAAGGAGAGATCCTGTGCTTTTGATTGGTCATCTTTTCGGAAGTATTGTATATATCAGAAATTTAATTCTATTAAAAAAACATCATGATTAAAATCATTGAAAAATACCCAATTCTAGCAATCATTTTCATCACATTATTGATGCTTTTACCAAATTTAGACACCTTAGTTGTTACAATAATGGAAGCTCGGAATTTTATTACTGCCCGTGAAATGGTAAATGACAGTAATTGGATTCTAACAACAATGAATGGACTTCCTAGATATGAGAAACCACCATTGCCAACTTGGTTAACAGCAATTTCTGGAATGATTTTCGGAATGAAAAGTTTATTTGCACTTAGATTACCTGCTGTTTTGATGATTGCTTTTTCAGGAGTTTATATGTATTTGTTTTCAAAGAAAATAAAACTTGACAACGCTCAGAGTGTTATAACTGGATTAATTTTCATCACTTCATTCTATATTATCGGAATAATCAACGAAGCGCCTTGGGACATTTATGCCCATGGTTTTATGCTTGTAGGAATATATTTTGTTTTTCAGTTTTTTGAAGAACAAGAAAACCTTTACAAGAATGCATTAATCGCAAGTTTTTTTGTAGGATTGTCAATGATGAGTAAAGGACCTGTATCATTATTTGCATTATTTTTACCTTTTGTTATTTCTTACGGGATTGTATTCAAATTCAAAGATTTTAAAAAGAAATTGTTGCCTTTACTTCTATTTATAATATCCTTTCTGCTAATTGGAGGTTGGTGGTTTTTATATGTTAGACAAGTTGACAGCAAAGCCTTTATAGAAATTGCAACAAAAGAAACATCTCGTTGGGGAAATTATAACGTCAAGCCTTTTTATTATTATTGGAGTTTCTTTACACAGTCTGGAATGTGGACAATCATAGCATTTATAGCGCTTTTATATCCTTATATGATAAAACGCGTAACAAACAAAAAATTATACAAATTCTCTTTTCTTTGGACAATTATCGCTGTGATTTTATTATCAATAATTCCAGAAAAAAAATCGCGGTATTTAGTTCCAGTTTTATTTCCGCTAGCAATAACTAGTGGTTTTTATATTGATTATTTGATTAGAGAATTCAAAAATCTGAAGACAAAAAAAGAAATATTCCCTGTTTACTTTAATTTTGGCTTATTTGGATTGATTGGTGTCTTATTTCCAGTAATCGTTTACATACTATTAAAAGATAATCTAGAAGGTCTTTGGCTACAATTTGGAATTGCATCTACTATATTGTTTATAGTTGGATTACTTATATTCTATTATTTAAAAGAGAAAGAAATCAAAAATGTATTCTATTTTATGATTTTGTTTATGGTTGCAATTTCAGTCTTTGCGCTACCATTACAAAAGGCTTTATATAACAATCCAAACTTTCATCAAATAACACATTTAAATGATAGTGTAGAATCTGAACGCTCAATAAATTCTTATTCTTTTAGATCACTAACACCAGAATTATTATGGTATTATGATTCAAGAATTATTAATATCTACGAAAATGATTCATTACAACTTCCTGATGATAAGCAGTTTGGATTACTGATAGATGAAAAAGATGTTGATTTATTAAAGCAATTACCTCAAAACTTTACTACTGAAGAAATTGGAGAGTTTGACCTCAACTATTTTAAGAAAAAAAGAAAACGCTTGATTAGAAAATACTATTTGATAACAAAAAATACTACTTTTGAATAAAATATATCATTCATGAACTTAAAAGCACTAACAAGTACAGAGATATTAGGCTATTCCTTCTTAATTCTACTATATATACTAGGTATATATTTTGCCAATACTGATCCATCATATTTTAAATCTACTTATGCAAGAGAAGATGGTTTTATTGAGTACGCAACTGCAGTAATGTTATTGTATATTAGTGTTTTATGTTTCTCAAGATTATTTAATCTTTGGAGTGTAAAAAGTGCTTTATGGAGATTAGGAGTCCTCGGATTTGCAATTTTATTCTTGTTTGGAGCAGGTGAAGAAATTTCTTGGGGACAACGAATTTTTGGTATCGAATCATCAGACTATTTTATAGAAAATAATGCACAGCAAGAAACTAACTTACACAATATGGTTGTGGGTGAGACCAAAATCAATAAATTAATATTCAGTCAAATATTAACTATTGTTTTAGTTATCTACTTAATCTTATTACCAATACTATATCGCAAATTTAAAAACATAAAAAACTTGGTTGATATGTTTGCAGTGCCTCTTCCTCGTTGGAATCATACAATTGCATTCCTATTGGTAACTGGACTGTTAATATTTATTCCTTCCGACAAAAAATGGGAAGTTTATGAATTGGCTTTTGGAATCATATTTCTACTAATATTCTTAAATCCTTTTAACAAGTTTATTTACAACAAGAATGAGCGATAATTATGTAAATGATACCGAATTTAAAGGACATAATTATTCTGAAAAACGTTTAGAAATTGGAGAATATGACAACTGTAATTTTATAAATTGTAATTTTTCTAATTCCGATATATCCAATATTACTTTTATTGAATGTGAATTTATTGATTGTAACATAAGTTCAACAAGAGTAAAGAATACAGGATTTAAAACTGTGAAATTCACTGACTGTAAACTGTTAGGCTTAAAATTCAACGAATGTGATGAGTTCCTATTGTCAATGAAATTTGATAATTGTCAATTAAACTTCACATCTTTTTACCAATTAAAACTCAAAAACACACAGTTTAAAGATTCTAACCTAACTGAAG
>CALIIP010000255.1 GCA_938018045.1 uncultured Flavobacteriaceae bacterium | reverse complement strand
ATTTCATAATATTAGATTTAGTTTTTATTAGAATGCAATTTAGTGATAAAAATTTCAATAACAAATAACAATGTATCTGAAAGGTTATTGGGTATTGAAGGTTGGTGTGTTGTGGGACTTGTAGGTACGTATCAAGTATATTTAGCGGAAGACCGTAGGGAGACTGATATGCTCTCACAATCTTAGCTGTAGGATTTCTTCTTTAGTAGTTTTGTTATTCTTACTCTAAACCATGTTGTCTGTGCTAATTTTTCTTGTTCAATATTCAAGTGAGAAATACACGACTTATTGAATTTATCTTTTAGGCTAAAGTGCTTAAGGAAATCTTCTATGTTGTCAGAATCAAGATTATCCATTATTTCTGATTCTTGTCTTTTAAGTTGGAACTTATGGTTGTCGAATTTCAGGTCTTGATAACTCTTTCTTGAATTTTTATAATTACTTATAATTTCATTTTTAGATCTATTTTTTTCGTTAATCAATATCTGAGAATACTTTATTTTGTCGAAACCATCAATTTTTAATTCTTCTATATTTTCAGGATGGTATAAGTAATTTTCAATACAATAATACTCAAGAATAAAGTAATTAGGAAAAGTTTTCTCTAGCATAATAATTTCACCATCCAATAAGAAATCTCTATCTCTTAATCCAATTAATCTAGAATTAGTAGAGACTCCTACAAATAAAGAGTAGCTATCTTTCTCAGGAAAGAATCTTGTTTGTGCAATACCAAGAGAATTGAATAACGAGGCATTTTTATTTTCACAGAGAATAGTGATTTCGTCGTTTATTGTTTTTTGAGAAACGTTACTAGTTAAATCTAAAACGGATACGTCATCTAAACTAATTTCACAAGTAATAGATGTTTTTAATTTTTCTTCATATCTTTTTAATAAATTAAATTGATAGAAATGTGGATTTTCCAAGTCGACACATGTTTTACAAATACATGGTATCATTTCACTATACTTAACATTGTTAAAATCTCGGTGGATTTCAAGAATCTGTTTTCTAATTAAATATAGGAATTCACGAGAATTTTTACCTGAAAGCTCTATTGTAATTTTGTTATCAAAGTATCTTTCCCTTATAATTGCTTTTGTGTTTTCGTGCTCTAATACAACACCATATCTCCAATATTTCTCTTCAAAAATATCTGAATTCATTTTAACAATTAACCTTGTTAAAATTCCCTTCGGCATAAATTTGTACCTTAATTCGTATTTTAAATTTCTTGAGTTTGAATACCACTCTAAACTCACCTCATCTACAGGAAGCAATCGTGGAATTAGAAATTCATTATCCGAAATAGGAAAACACAAATCAAATTTTGCATTTTTCATGAGGGAAAGCAACTCTCTTATATTGTCACTGTAGTTGGTTCCTTTCCAAATTCTAGAAATATCTTCAATGTTAAATTTACCATTTTTTGAAATGATATCTTTGTCATCTAGAACTTGATAAACGCCTTTTGTTATCCATTCGTGATTTAGAATAACCAAATCTTTTAATTCATAATCATTTTGAAAATGAATAATGATTCCTAAATCATGAAAATATTCACTTAAAAATTGAGCGCTTTCTTCTCTTCGATAGTGCTTTAAACATATTTCTAAGTACTCATCGTATTTTATGTAATCCTTTCCAGACAATTTTAATTCTTCCAGATCTAGCCTTATGTTTATCCACTTTTTTGGCAAAGGAGTACCCATGTGTGGTAGTTGACTTGCTATAGTCATAAGTTTCGTCTTAAACTTTTCCAGTTTTGGTTTGTGTTCTTCTATTAGGCTTATTTTATCAAATTCGACGATGTTTGAAAAGTTAGTCTTATATTCTTTGATTGGAATTTCTTTTATTGGTTGATCACATTTATTCAACACCATCATGACCGGACTTTCATCACCGAGAAGTTTGATTATATTCAGCCAATAGAAAAAATCGTCATGTCTGTCTTCCTTTCTAGATTCTGTGACCAGTAGATACAAAGATCTTTTAGTTAGAAAAAATTGATGTGTTGAATGATAAATTTCTTGACCACCAAAATCCCAAATATTGATTTGAAGGTCTCTGCTAATTTTTGGATTAAGTTTTGAAATCTCCTTTTGAGGAATAACCCACCTTTTCAAGTTTATTCCTTCGGTGCTCTCCTCTTTAGATAATTCGAAATTTGGATCTATTAGTGCCTTTGTTAAGCAAGTTTTACCAACCCTTCCTTCTCCTACGATTATTAATTTTGCCTCATATAGGTAATCTTTTTCTTTTAATTCTGAATAAAAATTTCGAATTGCAACCATACCTCTTGATACAATTTCTGGAGGAAGTAGATCAAAAGGGTTGCCATCTAGAACAATTTCTTCTAGATTATCCATATTTGCAACCTCTTCAGGCAAATCAGTAAGTTTATTATTTTATAGGTTTAATTTTTTTATTTTTCTAAGTGACGACAATTTTGTACTTATATGAGAAACTTCATTATTTTTCAAATTTAAATTTGATAAATTTATGAGGTTTTCAATTTCATCAGGAATTGAACTTATTCTGTTTCTGCTATTCGAATCGCAATAGTCTGTGTTACTTAAATCTATAAATACTAAATGCGCACATTTCAAAAGTTCTTTTGGTATTTCAGTTAACCCACAATTTTTTAAATCAACTATTCCCCACTCATGCTTTGTAGCATTTTTTATTGCAGTATCAATTCTAATTTGATTTCTCATTGTATTTTATTTATTTCTTACAGATAACGGATTATGAGTATGTTGAAGAGTGAGGTAGGAACTCTTACATCATCATTCTGTGCTATCGGATTTTTCCTTCCATGTTATTGGCACTAACTTTTTTCCGTTTCGCCATATTTCCCTTACTCCAGACTTAAACTTATCGTTTTTTAGCATTGCATGATCTGTTACAATTACTTGTAAATTGTTTTTAGTTTCCTCTACTACTCTAAACATAAATGAAAACATTTTATCTACCGCTATTTCGTCGCTACTTTGCAGTTCTCCTTGAAATTTTAATTCTTTTTCTGGCGGATAATATACTTGGGATGGCTGATCTAGAATCAAAAATCGCGGTACAGGCCTATTCTTTTGTATAAAGTGTTTATGAAGTCCAAAATGAATAAGTAAATGATAGGATACCCAATTTGCACCACTTCCCATTTTTGTAAGAGGAATTGATTTGTCGTCTGTATCTGCGTAGAGCATTAATTTATTAGGGTTAAATCTAATAGCAGCATTTTCATATTCCAGATCCAAATATTGAGCCCAATTACTCATCTGTAAATTGATTTTATTCATTATGGCGTCTAACTTATCTTGCTTTGAGTCTCTAGATATCTTTAACTCTAGTTCATCAATTCGTTCTTGTAAACTATCTAACTCCATTCTCTGATCTGAATTTGATGTTTTAAGCTTGATACTATCCAAAAAAAGGCCAACTTTCCCAATTACTTTACCTCTTCGAATGTTATCATCCTTTAATTTTCTTGATTCATCTTCTTCAGCGTAAATCACTTTCAAATCAGTATTAACTTGATGTATGTAGTTATTTGCTTCATCAATATCGCTTTGAATACGGTTTAAGTAACTAGAAATTTTTGGCTTATCACCAACAGTCGTTGCAAGGCTAGAATCTAATGAAGCAAGTGACGCATTAATATTTTCAATTGTAGGTGGAATATAACTAGATTCTTCTCCTATTAAACTATTCCATTTCAATCCATCTTTGGGCACTTTGTATAAGTTAATAGAAAGAAGCCTTTGATGTTGTTCTTTCACTTCTGTAGAGTAACCAGAGGCATCTTCAGCAAATGAACGGACAGAGTGAATTTCTATGTTCAACTGATCAATTTTTTCTTTTGTTTTCTTTTTCTCTTGTAGTAACAAATTTATCCTTTCGCTATACCCACCAATATCACCAGAAGCATCTTCCCATTCTGAAAGGCTATATAAAATTTCTAGAGCCTCCTTTTCATCGCCTATTTCTACATATGGATTTATTAAGCCAACTTCTTTACTCTCCTCAACATAATTAAAAAGATCGGATCTCCCTTTCTCAACTATCTTTTCTGCAATTTCGATTTCTCTTTTCACTCGACGATATTGTTTCTTTAAACTAGCTATTTGTTTTTCGACTTCAATAGCCTCCTCATTAACTGCTCCAAGAAAATATGGAAGAGTATCAATAATCGCTTGTTTAATAAAGCTACCTTTCTCACTGTTTTGCTTAAAGAAAATACTACTTCTTTGAGCAATTAGGTCTTGAGGCTGAAAACTGTAAAATTTAGCATGTTTAAATGACACTGACAATTCGTCCCTAGTTGCAAAATCAGGCTTATTTGTATAATCATTTATACCAAGTTTATTTTCAAATAATGTAGAAAGTACGTCAATATTAGAATTTGGAATTATTTGGTCAATGCCTGGAATTTCCGATACTTTTTCTTCTGTGAAGTAGAATATTTCGCTTGTGGAGTCTTGATTTATTTTATCAGGATTAATTCTTGCTACAAATACTTCTATTGATGAAAACGAAAAAATTGTCGCAAAGTAAGTTACATGATCTTTAATGTAACCAGAAGCAATATTACAATCAGAACTTCCCATACAATAGTTGACGATATCTATTATAGCTGTTTTACCAGTTTTTGATTCACCCGTTATTATGTTTACTTCTCCGAGGTTAAAATCTAGAGTTCTAATTGTGCCATCTTCATGGTATAGTATTATCTGTTTGATTTGCATATTCTATGGTTTAATTCCGAAAAATGTATACGTAATTTTCTCTGATGGAAAAGTGTTTATCCAAGTGCCAAGTTTTCCTGCGTTATTAAATATATCAGCGATTTCTTCGGTGTAATCTTCATGAAATTTCTTTGACCTAGTAATTACAGGGACTATCTCACCTTCAGTATTAAATTCAATTATTCGATGACCATATAGGAATAATAACGATTCTCTTGTATAAGGTGTTAAGTATTTAATTCTAGGAACAATAATTAATTTAAGTTCTTCATTATTTGTTAGCCATTCGTGAAGTTTTGTTCTCTTTGTCTTTGGCAGGAGATTTCTAGTTTGTTTGTGCAGAATTATTGGCAAGATGAAAAAGGCTAATGAAAATGGTAGTCCTTCTTTTCCAGAATCCTTGCAATATTGCACAATAGTTTTTCTAATTACTTCTCCACAAAATGCAGGATTCAGCAAATTGGATGTAAATATTGATCGTTTATCCCAATTAGGTATTTTCATCTTCTATTCTTAAAGTTTGGGTTAAAACCTATTTTTTCTTCTTCAGCAAGTATCTGATAACTACCTCTTACTAAGAAAGAGTCAGTAACTTTTGGTCGAATAAATATTTGTGGTAAATTCTCTAAATACAACTTAGTGTAAAAAGATTTACCAATTTTGAGTATTTCCCCATTATCCTTACCATCAATCAAGTCCTCAAGAAAATCAAACTTAGTTTCCCATTCTTGATAAAGTTTCTCTTCATATTTATGTTCATCATCAGGGTCAAGTAGATTCTCTCTTATCCACTTTGATCTTTGTCTAAATGTTCTTAAATAATCACTTATTGCATTTTTTAATGACGCTTTATTTATGCCAATTCCTGCCAATTCCTTAACAAAATTCCTATCACTAAAATCTATGAACTCAGTATCTGAAATATTAATTTTAGTATCGAAATCGATAGGGAGATTATCTGAAGTCAATTTACTTGTTATGTCTACAATTTTATTCCTTAAAGTTGCTAAGTTTATTATATTAATACCATCTGAGTTCAATTGATTTATTGAGGTACCGAACCACCATCCTTCCAATCTTTCAAAAAGAGAATCCATATTTTCTCTATTCACACTAAACCTCAAACTTTTCTTTATTTTGTCTTCTAGTTCATCAAAATTCATGGTCGAATCTAGAACAACAATCCTTTCAATTAGCTCTTTTTGTTCATATTGGTTTAATCCAGAAAAAGCTCTGTAACCTTCTAAATTAGTTTGATTACTAGTTTCTTTACAAATTTCTAATAGTTTATTTACGGCTGTCTCAGGATCAATAGTTTCCTCTCTTAATCTACCAAAAACACTTTCAGGAGCACACTCCGCTGTCGTTATTAATGTAAAATTAGATTCGGAGAGTTTTATTTTGCCATTTCTTACTGATTCTGCCCAAACTCTGATAGTTTTCCATAAGTCTGTACTTCTATCAGTAAGATTCACACTGTTTTTTATATGAAATTTAGTTTGATAAAGATCATTATGGTTGAATTCTGAAATCTCTATGTCATCTAAATTTTCAAAAAACAAACTAGATTCGTCAGACCCATCATGATTAAGGAGTAGGTGTAAACCATATCTAATTTGGAAGTAATATCCTAACGATGGGCCTTTTGCTGAAAAGTCTGTTTCCATTGGTTTCTTTTTCTTAATTTTAATTACCGATAACGTATCAAGTATATCTGGGGTGCATTACAGCGATGAAGCTAAGTTAGCAATAGTATTTCCTTATACTTTTCTTAATCTAGCTGAAATTTTGATTAGTTGAATACGGAATTTGGTACACATATTTTTTAATTCAAAATCTTCGCTGCAATTATAAACATCATCAATTATTTGAAGCATTTGTTTATCATACATAACGAAAACCCCAGTAAAATCATTTATTTCTTGTAATCGATATATATTAATAAAAAGTGATTGAATTACTTTTTTAATTCTAGATTTGTCTTTCTTATTATCTTCATTCAATTCACAAACATAGAGTTGTTCTTTGACTGCAAGTAAATAATGAAATACATAAGAGTCAATTTCGTTTATAGATAGATAGTAATTACCTATTGCAAGTAAAGAGTTTACTGACGTTGTTGCAATTTTTAATCTAGTTCTAAGTAAGTGCTCTTCAGATATTTGAAATTTGACTAGTAAATCATCAAATTTATTTTTTGCGTCGAAGAAAGAATCTTCTATTTTTAAATTAGTATCGGATTTATGTTTGACAATAATTTTATTTTGTGATTCAATTTCTTCCTGCATTTCTTTTTGAAAAAAATTCTGTTTAATTTCTATGTTTTCTTTAAATAAACTTACTTCTCGTTTGAAACCAAAGTATGAAAAATATCCAATAATTGCTATAGATATTGTTGTTATTAGGCTAAAGATAGCTGTTTGTAACTTTAGTACGTCAATCGTATTTTTTTCATTTATTTGACTTCTTAATAAATACAACTCTTTATCTATATCAGTCGTAATTAAGTCTATTCTCTTCTCAAAGTGTGTTGAGTCTTTGGTGTTACAGTTTGCGAGAAATGGAATATGAACGAAGATTATCATTGATAATAGTAATCGATAGGTCATTTTATTGATTTAATAGGTTCTTCATTTACTTTATACTGTAGCCAACAAGATTACATTTACACCCAACCACCCTAAGACACTGACAATCAACAAAATATCGATTTTAAGCAGTAACACCTATAAGCGTGTGGTATACGTTTGTCATACATTTGTACATGGATAGCATTCAATCCGCATTTTAACTATCAATACATCGTATGATCTAAATATACAAAAGGCATGAGAATATTTTATACAAGGGCACAATCAAATCCGCATAATTGCTTTATTCAATTGGCAATTGTGATGAACGACAGTTA
>CALIIP010000254.1 GCA_938018045.1 uncultured Flavobacteriaceae bacterium | reverse complement strand
AAACAGATACACACTTGCTGGAGAAGGATATACAGCACAAAACTCTAGTTATGAATTTTTTGGTTTAGGTTCAGAAACTTCTATCGAAATGCTAAAAGTAACTTGGCTTAGTGGAACTGTTGATATCTTATTTGATGTTGCCGTTAATCAGTCATTAACTATTATTGAAGGTTCTTCTTTAAACATAGATGAATTTGATATTTCAAACTTGATTAATGTGTATCCAAACCCAAGTGAAAACGGACTTTTTCAGTTAAGCACAAATCTATTAGATAAAAATAAAGAATACAAAATTACTGTTTACGATGCTTTAGGTAAGAAACTGTTAGGAAAAGATGTTAATTTTATTGATGATTCATTAAGCCTAAAAGAATACGCTAATGGAATCTATTTTTTAGAAGTTAAATCAATTAATCAGTCAGTAGTTAAGAAAATAATTTACATGTAATATATAATGATTAAAAAGCAATTACTTACAACCATTTTTTTATTGTTATCAATTCTTAATTCTCAAGCACAAATTTCATTTACTGAAAGTGCTGCTTCACTTGGTGTTGTTGCAAATTATGGAACAATTCCAGGAGGATTTGGAGGCGGAATTTCTTTTTGTGATTTTGATGGAGATGGTTGGGATGATTTAACAATTTCAACTGCAACAAGTATTCCTCTTAGGTTTTATAAAAATAACTCTGGAACTTTTTCTGAGGTAACATTAGGAGGTATAACAGTACCTTCAAGAGAAACACGTCAAATAATTTGGGTAGATTATGATAATGATGGAGATAAAGACTTATTTATTTCAACCAAAGATGATTCAAATAAATTATACCAAAATAATGGTAGTTTTAGTTTTACTGATGTAACTGTAAGTGCTGGATTTGATATCGCAGTAAGGTTTACATATGGTTGTTCTTGGGGAGATTATAACAATGATGGGTTTTTAGATGTTTTCTTGACATTTAGAGATCCAGACGAAACAAATCCAAATAAGTTATACAAAAACAATGGTGATGGAACTTTTTCTGATGTAAGTATTTCTGCAGGTATTAGTAATGGAAGTTTCTTATCTTTTTGTGCTGCTTTTTTTGATTATGATAATGATGGTTGGCAAGATATTTATATTGCTAATGACAAAACAGATAAAAAAAATATTATGTACCATAATAATGGTAACGGCACTTTTACAGATACTAGTATTTCTACAAACACAGATTTAGGTATTGATGCTATGTCAACAACTATATGTGATTATGATAATGATGGTTTTCTTGATATATATGTTACAAACACATTTATGGGAAATAAGTTTTTGAAAAATAATGGTGATGGGACTTTCTCAGATATTGCCGAATCTAATGGCACTTTAATGGAGACATTTGCTTGGGGATCTGTCTTTCTAGATGCCGATAATGATATGGACACTGACTTATATGTAAGTGGCATGCTTACATCATCTAATCCTTTACCTTCAGCTTTTTATGAGAATGACGGGAATGGGATGTTTGCAATTCCAACTTCTGCAGGTTTTCAAAATGATGATGCTGTGAGTTTCTCAAATGCAATAGGAGATATAGACAACGATGGGTATCCTGATATTACTGTTTTGAATTTTTCTCCAAGAAATAATTTTTTATTCAAAAATAACAGTTCTGCAAATAATTATTTAAAAGTAAAACTAGAAGGGACAACTAGTAACAAAGATGGTATTGGCTCTTGGATTCAAGCATATGTTAACGGAGTTCCACAAAACAGATATACGCTCGCTGGTGAAGGATATGCCGCACAAAACTCTAATTATGAGTTTTTTGGATTAGGCTCTGAAACAATAGTTGAAATGCTGAAAGTAACTTGGTTGAGCGGTACCGTTGATATATTCCATAATGTAGCTGTAAATCAGTCATTAACTATTATTGAAGGTTCTTCTCTAGGTGTAAACGAATTTAATATTGCAAATTTGATTGATGTGTATCCAAATCCTAGTAATAATGGACTTTTCATGTTAAATACTAGTCAATTAGATAGAAGTAAAGAATATGAAATTCTGGTTTTTGATCCTTTAGGAAAGTTGCTCTTAGAAAGAAAAGTGAATTTTGTTGATGATTTAGTTAATTTAGAAGGATATTCTAAAGGAATATATTTTATGCAAATTAATTCTAAAGAGAAATCTGCTACTAAAAAGTTAATATTAAATTAAGATTGATAATAGTTTAAACTTTCAATAATTAACTCTTCAGAAACAATACAATCATAGTTAACTTTTTCTAAATCAGACAGTAAAATAAAATTAACATTGCCATTTGTATTTTTCTTGTCATGTTTTAATAAGTCAATAATAGGAGTGTAGTCTTTAGTTTTAATTTCAACTTTCCCAAAAAGACTAATGATCTTTTCTTTTATTTCTTCTAGTTTAATTAATGGAAAGTCAAATAACTTACTAGAAATATATGTTTCTGTAATCATTCCAATTGCTATTGCTTCACCATGTGTAAGGTTTTCTTTGTTTTCAGATTCTAAAAAGTAAGATTCTATAGCATGACCAAGCGTGTGACCATAATTCAGTATTTTTCGTAAACCTTTTTCTTTTGGATCTTCTAACACAACTGTGTTTTTAATTTCAATCGAACGGTGTATTAAGTGCTCTAAATCATTGTTTTTTATAGGCTTATAGTCATTTAACTCAAGCCATAGTTGAGAATCATATGTCAAACCATACTTTATGATTTCTGCCATTCCAGAACGAATTTCTCTTTCCGAAACTGTCTCTAAAAACTGCATATCTATCAATACCATTTCTGGATTTGAAAACAATCCAACTTGATTTTTTAAGACACCTAAATCTACACCTGTTTTTCCACCAACAGAAGCATCAACCATACTTAATAAAGTTGTTGGTACATTAATAAATTTAATTCCGCGTTTAAAAGTAGAAGCAACAAATCCTCCCATATCAGTAACAACGCCTCCACCAAGATTTATCAGCAAACTTTTTCTATCTGCACCAAGTTCAGTTAAAGCGTTCCAAAGCCCAACACAAGTGTCGATGTTTTTATGAATTTCACCTGCTTCAATCTCAATAACCTCAATAACAGCAGTAGTTTCAATGTTTTGAATGAATTTGAAGTAACAATGTTCGTTTGTATTCTCATCAACCAAAATAAAGATTTCAGTTGGTTTGTTATCAGACAAAAAACTATTTATCTCTTTATAAGAATTTTCATTAAAATGTACAGAATAACCGTCTGATTGTATAGATTGCATAATTAAAATATTACAGTGCAAAATACGTGTTAATAATGAAAAAATACTAACTATATTTGCTAAAACATTTACAATGGAAAAACTTTTTGGAAATACCGAAGTTGCATTTGCAATAAAATCTGATTCTGAACTCGAAAGAGCCTACTTTTTGTTTAAAATGATTCAAAATCAGCCGTTAGTCCGTATTGGAACTGCTGTGACAAATTTCGCTTTGAATGCACATTTACCTGTAGAAAGGCTTATTCGCTCTACTGTTTTTGATCATTTTTGTGGCGGAGTAACAGAAGATGATTGTATAAATGTCATTGAAAAAATGGATGCGAAAAATGTGCATTCTGTATTAGATTATTCGGTTGAAGGCAAAGAAAGTGAAGAACAGTTTGACAGTGCGTTGACAAAGATTCTTAAGATTATAGATTTTGCGAAAGAAAAAGATAGTGTTCCATTTGCAGTATTTAAGCCAACTGGATTTGGTAGAATTGCATTGTACGAAAAAATAGGAGCGAAGCAGTCATTAACTGTTAAGGAACAAAAAGAGTGGAACAAAGTTGTAGCGCGTTTTCATAAGGTGTGTAAATTGGCTCATAAACGTGATGTACCTTTATTAATAGATGCTGAAGAAAGTTGGATGCAAGACGCGGCAGATGATTTGATTGAAGAAATGATGTCTCTTTACAATCAAGATAAAGCAATCGTTTACAACACTTTACAAATGTATCGCCATGACAGGATGTCTTATTTAAAAGACTTATATAAAAGAGCACAATCTCAAGGGTTTCATATAGGTATGAAAGTTGTTAGAGGAGCTTATATGGAAAAAGAACGTGATCGCGCAAAAGATAAAGGCTATGAATCTCCAATTTGTATCAGTAAAAAAGCAACAGATGATAATTACAATACTGCTCTGAAATTTATGGCGAAATGTAAAAATGCATCTATTTTTGTTGGTACTCATAATGAAGAAAGTTCATATTTAATGTTGCAATTAGCAGATAAAGATGGGATTAAGAAAAATGACCAAAGACTTTGGTTTGGTCAATTATATGGTATGAGTGATCACATCAGTTTTAATTTAGCAGACGAAGGGTATAATGTTGCTAAGTATTTACCTTTTGGACCTGTAAGAGATGTAATGCCATACTTAATAAGACGTGCAGAAGAAAATACTTCTGTTGCCGGACAAACAAGTAGAGAACTAGAATTGCTAAAAAAAGAAAGAAAAAGAAGAAAATTATAATTGAAAACGAAAGAAGAATTAACTGATTTAGTCAATAAAAACAAGCAATTATTGATTCAAGAACTTCGTGAAAGTAAAGAACTTTTGAAGTTGTTGCGCAAATCAACTCATCAGAAATTAAATGATGATGAAAGACTAAAAGTTAAAAATCAGCTCTTCGATATATTTAAAGGCATTCCAGCGTTTGCAGTATTCATGTTGCCTGGAGGTTTACTTTCATTCCCATTATTGATTAAATTAATTCCAAATCTTTTGCCAAGTGCTTTTAGAGAGGATGATAAAAAAGAGCCATGATAAAGTATATAGCACTTTTGCGAGGTATTAATGTAAGTGGTCAAAAGAAAATTTTGATGGCTGATTTGCGTGAATTATTATCAAATTTCAATAACGTGCAAACATATATCCAAAGTGGAAATGTAATTTTTGAGTCTGGCAATCAAAAAATCAAAGAATTAGAGCAACAAATACATACTATTATTCTTAAAAAGTATGGTTTTGAAGTTCCTGTAATTGTGAAAACTGTCAAGGAATGGAAGTATGCTTTTAATAACAATCCGTTTTTAAAAGAGAGCACAATTGATACAAAGCAATTATATGTTACTTTTTTGTCAGAAATTCCTTCAGAAGAAAATGTTCAGATAATGAATCAATTAGATTTTTCTCCAGATGAATTTATCATCAAAAACAATTTAATTTATTCACGCTATCCTAATGGTGCAGGCCGTTCAAAGATGACAATTAATATATTTGAAAGAAAACTAAACGTAAATGCTACTTCACGTAACTGGAATACTGTCAGTAAATTACTTACACTATCAAGTCCTTTAACTTAATTAAGACTTTAAGTATTAAATCAAAATAAAACAACTACTTTTGCAACTTGAAAAATTTAAGTATGCAATCTATTAGAAACATCGCTATTATAGCACACGTCGATCACGGAAAAACAACGTTGGTTGATAAAATTATTGACCAAGCCAAAATATTAGACGACCGTAAAGTTCGTACTGATTTATTATTGGATAACAATGATTTAGAGAGAGAACGTGGTATTACCATTTTATCTAAAAATGTATCAGTTAACTATAAAGGTGTAAAAATCAATGTAATTGATACTCCAGGTCACGCCGATTTTGGTGGAGAGGTTGAACGAGTATTAAAAATGGCTGATGGTGTTCTATTATTAGTAGATGCATTTGAAGGGCCTATGCCTCAAACGAGATTTGTTTTAGGAAAAGCACTAGAATTAGGATTAACTCCTATTGTAGTTGTAAACAAAGTTGATAAAGAAAATTGTACTCCAGACATCGTTCATGAAAAAGTTTTTGATTTAATGTTTGCATTAGAAGCTACAGAAGATCAATTAGATTTTGCTACTATATATGGTTCTGCAAAAAACGGTTGGATGAATACAGATTGGAAAAAACCAATTGACAATATCATTCCGTTATTAGATGCAGTAATTGAACATATACCTGAAGCACCTTATAGAGAAGGTTCACCACAAATGCAAATTACGTCATTAGACTTTTCTGCTTTTACTGGAAGAATCGCAATTGGACGTGTATTTAGAGGAGATTTAGAAGAGAATAAAGATTACATGCTTTGTAAGGCTGATGGTTCTACTAAAAAAGTAAGAATAAAAGAATTACATGTTTTTGAAGGAATGGGTAAAGTAAAAGTTTCAAAAGTAAGAAGTGGAGATATCTGTGCGATCACAGGAATTGAAGGTTTTGAAATTGGAGATACTATTGCAGATCTTGAAAATCCAGAAGCATTACCAAGAATTGAAGTAGATCAACCTACAATGAGTATGTTGTTTACTATTAACAATTCACCTTTCTTTGGTAAAGAAGGTAAATTTGTTACTTCGCGCCACTTACGTGATCGTTTATTCAAAGAATTAGAGAAAAACTTAGCATTAAAAGTTGAAACTACAGATAGTGAAGATAGATTTACCGTTTTTGGACGTGGAGTATTACACTTATCTGTATTGATTGAGACAATGCGTAGAGAAGGATATGAATTACAAGTTGGAAGACCGCAAGTAATAATTAAAGAAATTGATGGTAAGAAACATGAGCCAATGGAAACGTTGTCAATTGATGTACCTGAAGAAATGGCTTCTAAAGCTATTAATTTAGTATCACTTAGAAAAGGGGATATGTTGATTATGGAACCTAAAGGTGATTTACAGCATTTAGAATTTTCTATTCCATCAAGAGGATTGATTGGTTTGCGTAATAAAATTTTAACAGCAACATCAGGAACTGCAATTATAAACCATAGGTTTAGTGAATATGGGCTTTATAAAGGTGATTTTAGTGAAGAGATAAAAGGAGCATTGGTATCTGCTGAAACAGGAAAAGCAACAGCATATGCAATTGATAAACTTGGTGATAGAGGTATTTTCTTTATTGATATTAACCAAGAGATATATAAAGGACAAGTTGTTGGTGAAAATAACAGACAAGAAGATATGGCAATCAACCTTACTAAAGGTAAGAAATTGACAAACGTTCGTAAGTCTGGAACAGATACAGCAGTAAATATTGCTCCAAAGAAAGAATTCTCATTAGAAGAATGTATGGAATATATTAAAACTGATGAGTATTTAGAAGTTACTCCAGCAAGTTTACGTATGCGTAAAATTACTTTTAAAGGATAAATAATACTTAATTATTGATAAAACTCTCTGAATATTCAGGGAGTTTTTTTTGTTTTAGAGATTTTTTAATTTAAAAAAACGCACATTTTAGTCTAATTTATGTTTGAATCCATGCATATTTGTGCGTAAAAACTTCATATTTATTGTATAAAAACAATATTTCGTGCACGAAATTGGACATATTTAGGACGATTTTCACAACAAATCAGTCATAATTCATTCTATAAATAGCTGAATTTAGGATAATTTAAAATTATTTTAAGAAATATTTAAAAATAATTTTATTCATTATTTTCACTAGGTGTAGGGTTATAGTTACCATTATAATTTTCAAAATAAATTCATTACTATATGTTTAATTCCCAATAATACAGGTAGTTATGACATTATACGCCGTAATTTTACAACATCATATACTGTATTTTTCACTCCAATAACTATAACTTTTTAGTTAGAGCGCGAAATAAAAAAAATAAAAAAGTTTGTTTTTTGTTTGGTGTATCCATTTAATCTTTTACATTTGTCGTAACAATAGTTGTATATACAATTATTGTCCCCACAACAATGAGTGAAGAAAATGAAAATGAAAAAGGTGTAAATCAAAATTTACCTTATGAGACAATTAATAATTTATTGTCAACAGGAAATTGGGTTTATGAAAAGTCTGCTGAGCATTTAAAACAATTTGCTTTATCAGTTGAGCAGTACAACGTTCTTTTAATATTGGAAAGATTGGGTGAAACAACCGCGAATATGAGCACTATTCAAAATAGTATGGTCAGTAAAATGAGTAATACAACAAGATTGGTCGAAAAATTAAGACTTAAAGGTCTTTTGACAAGAGAACAATCACAAGAGAATAGGAGGAAAGTCGAAATTAATATTACCGATAAGGGAATATTGCTATTAAAAGAAATTGAGAAATCTCAACTTCTAAAAGAAAAAGAAATTGTTAAAAATTTGACAAAACGCGATTTGTTAACCTTAAATAAATTATTGAATAAACTTAAACCACAAGATTAAGAATGGTGGTTTAATAAAATATATAGTTTCCCCACAACTGTATAATGATATAATGGGGAGTATACCGAAGAGAAATTAGAAGCAATCCGAAAATTAATTTTGACTTTTCTTTTAACCATTTTAGTAAGATAAAAATATAGGTGTATTTCCCAGTATCATTGTAATAATAGAATAAGTAAGTAAGTAAGTAAGTAAGTAAGTAATAGTGTAAGTATGTTTAAGTAAGTTTTGGCATGTATTGAAAGTTGTCGTTCATCATTGAAAATGAGAAGCAATCCGAAAATTAATTTGATTTTTCTTTATTAAGAAGATTTAAGTCTTTTAATGCATGCCTTTTTTAACAACTAACTCTATAATAAAAAAATCAACCCCAATTACAACTGTAATTACAGCATATAGCCCCAAACTTATGTAATTGCAGTTGTTTTTTAACCCCTAAAATACACACACAATGAAAAATTTCCCCAAAAAAATTCTAATTTTAACTTTAGTAAGTACTTTTCTGTTCTCATGTTCAAGTAATGATAGTGATGAAATTAATTTGTCTGAAAAAGCTGATATTAACTTGTCTTATACAAGCATAGAATACGAAATATTTAGCTTAATTAATGCGCATAGAGTAAGTAATGGTTTACCAGAACTAGGTGTTTACAATATTGTTTCAAGTGAAGCAATAACACATACAGATTATATGGTTCAAACTGGAGATGTAAGTCATGCTAATTTTGGAGTTCGTTATCAAAATTTAGTTACTTATGCCTCTGCAAAAAGTGTTGCTGAAAATGTAGCTTATGGATATAGTAGTGCTGAAGCAGTAGTAAATGCATGGCTAAATAGTGACGGTCATAGACTTAATATTGAAAACGCAACGTTTACAGACTTTGGAATTTCTACTAAGAGAAATAGTGAAGGAAAATACTATTTCACAAACATCTTTATCAAAAAATAAGAAAATATACTAAAAGGAACAGTCGTATCGCTTAAATAGGTTTAATGTCGTCCCCACAACGGTAGTATCTATCTAAGTTTAATAATACGACTGTTTTTTTATTCTTTATATTTATAGTGTTTTATACTATAATAATTAATAATTTTCAGTAAAATAGTGGGGATTTATTAACTTTAACAATATTAAAGAATATACTTCACAAATACAATAGCCACTCAAAAATAATTCTGAAGTTAATAACATGTTGTAAACAATCTAGTTAGGCGGTAATTATTTAATATATCATTACAATTACATTTCTTAAATCTAATAAAATTGAGTGTAAACTACCATTTTTTTAATTTTCATACAACGGAATTCCATTTTCATCAGTTGTAAGAACTGCACTCATAAAATCAAAAAACGGGAGCATTGCATTAAATGTTTCAGCTGCTTTTTTGTGAAAATTTGGATCTAAAACTTCTTTATCACTAAATTTCCTACTAATTACATATTGTTTAAACTGCAATAAATCTAAGTCTTTGTGATTTTTGTCAAATCCTCTTGGCGCTGTTTTTACTTTATCACCTTGTAATCCTCCAAATACGTTTATAAAATTTTTATCAGTAGTAATTTCCCTTAATTCAGATGCGTCTGTAGCAATTTCTTTACGAATACGCAATAAATCCTTTGGGTCTGGACCCCAAAAACCACCTCCAATAAATGAATTGTTAGGCTCTATATGCATATAATAGCCTCCACGAAGTAACTTTGTTGCTCTTTTGAAAGAAGCGCTAAAATGATTTTTATAAGGTGTTTTATCTTTTGAAAAACGTACATCTCTATAAATTCTAAAAACACTTTTTTTTCCAGTCGGAGTTTCAATATTATCAAACTTATTCATTTCTGCTAAAACAGCATCAGCAAATGAAACAAAGTGCTCGTTTTCTGCTTGAAATAGTGGTTTATTTTCAGTAAACCATTCTCGATTATTATTCTTTTTAAGAGATTTTAAAAAAGTAAGTGTAGATTTTGAAATTGAACTCATCTTATTATTTTTTTGATAAAAATACAAAAAAAAAGATGTGAAAACATCACACCTTTTTTAATCATTTAATTATGTTTTAACTCAAAAGACCTTTGTAATTGTCTTTATACGCATACAGCATAACAATGTTTAAAATCAACATTACTGCAGCCATCATTGTGTTTGCTGGATCTAAAGTTAAGTGAAATAAGACTGCATTGATTGATACACTCATCATAATTACCATCATTAAAGATGTGTATTTATTTAACAATAAGGATAAACCAGCAAGGATTTCGACAACTGCAACTAAAGTCATAGTTTTGGTTGCCATCAGTGCACCAAAATAATTTTGCATATCAGCAGTCATTTCTCCAGGAGGTGTCAACCATTGACCAAATTTATTAGCACCAAAAAACACTAAAAACACTCCGAAAAGGATTCTTAAAATTAATAAAACTTTTGAATTCATAATAGTATAAGATTTAAGTTAGATTTTTATAAAAATACAAAAATAAAGTCAATTAACTTAAATAACAGTTTTTATCGAGATACACTAACAAACTTATTGTGTTTAAACTTCTTATAAAACCAACAAAAAAATAGAGAAAACTAATACAGGAGTATTTAAAAAACTATAAAATAATAAATAAAAATTTATTTATTAAATACGAAAAAGCAACAAATTAAGGGAATAGAAAATAGTATTGGAAGTAGAATAATTAGAATAATTGTAATTTTCCGTTGTCTTAAAGATGACTTTTTCATATCTAGCAATTTCTAATAAGATGCAAAAAACGAAAAAAGGTTGCGGATAAATTAAAAATAAATAGGTTATAATTTTTTACAATGAACGATAGTATGTTCTTACACGATGTTTTGAACTTCGTAAATAATAAGCGCTATCTAATTTTTAACTCACTGATTTTCTTTATAATAAACACCCTCAATCGCATATATTATAAACTTAAACTTACTGAATATCGTATCTCAATCACTATTGATTGTGTTTAAAATATATTCTTCTTAAATTTGTCTATAAAATAATACTAATTGAAATTATGAGTAAAACTTTGTTTGATAAAGTCTGGGATTCACATGTAATTCAAAAGATAAATGATGGTCCAGATGTATTTTTTATTGATAGGCATTTAATTCACGAAGTAACAAGTCCTGTTGCTTTTCTTGGATTAAAGAATAGGGGACTCCGTGTTTTACATCCTGAGCGCACCTTTGCAACTGCCGATCATAACACACCTACAATCAACCAGCATTTACCTATAAATGATCCATTGTCTGCCAATCAATTAAAAGCATTGGAAGATAACTCTAAAGAACATGATATCGTTCATTGGGGACTTGGGCATAAAAATAACGGAATTGTACATGTAATTGGCCCTGAACTAGGGATTACACTTCCTGGAGCAACGATAGTTTGTGGAGATTCTCACACTTCTACGCATGGCGCTTTTGGCGCTATTGCTTTTGGTATTGGAACTTCGGAAGTAGAAATGGTGTTGTCTACACAATGCATTATGCAAACCAAACCTAAGAAAATGAGGATCAATGTTGATGGTAAATTAGGTGATTTTGTAACTCCAAAAGATGTTGGATTGTACATTATATCTCAACTATCAACTTCAGGAGCAACAGGATACTTTGTTGAATATGCAGGAGAAGTATTTGAAAACATGTCTATGGAAGGTCGTATGACTGTTTGTAATTTAAGTATAGAAATGGGTGCAAGGGGCGGAATGATTGCTCCAGATGAGAAAACATTTGAATATATAAAAGATAGAGAGTTTACACCAAAAGGTGATGCTTGGAATACAGCAATGACATATTGGAAGACTTTAAAAACGGATGTTGATGCAACGTTTGACAAAGAATTTAATTTTAAAGCCTCTGATATAGAACCAATGATAACATTTGGTACAAATCCTGGAATGGGAATGGGAATATCAAAAGAAATTCCTGTTTTTGACAGTAAAAAAGGAGGAAAGGCAACCTATGAAAAGTCTTTGGCTTATATGGGATTTGACCAATCTGACGCTATGATTGGTAAAAAAGTAGATTATGTTTTTGTTGGAAGTTGTACCAATGGTAGAATTGAAGATTTTAGAGCATTCTCATCTATAGTAAAAGGTAAAAAGAAGGCAACGAATGTTACGGCTTGGCTAGTTCCAGGTTCACATGTTGTAGAAAACCAAATCAAAGAAGAAGGACTTTTAACCATTTTAAATGATGCTGGTTTTGACTTGCGTCAGCCTGGATGCTCGGCTTGTTTGGCTATGAATGATGATAAAGTTCCTGCAGGAAAATATGCTGTGAGCACATCAAACAGAAATTTTGAAGGACGTCAAGGGCAAGGATCACGTACACTTTTGGCAAGTCCAATTGTTGCAGCAGCAGCAGCAATAACTGGAGTAGTTACAGATCCGAGATCACTGAAATAGTTAGCAGTAAAACAGTTCTCAGTCTTCAGTAATTAGGATTGTGAAAAGATTGTTAATTGAATACTGATAAATAAAATACTAGAGTAACTGCCAACTGAAAAATGGCAAACTGAATACTAAATATATGGCTTACGACAAGTTTACAACATTAACATCTACAGCAGTTCCACTGCCAATAGAAAATGTAGATACAGATCAAATTATTCCTGCACGTTTCTTAAAAGCAACAGAACGAAAAGGTTTTGGCGACAATCTTTTTAGAGATTGGAGATACAATGCAGATAATAGCATCAAAAAAGATTTCGTGCTCAATAACCCTATATATAAAGGTAAGATTTTAGTTGGAGGAAAGAACTTTGGTTCTGGTTCGTCAAGAGAACATGCTGCATGGTCTGTGTATGATTACGGATTTAGATGTGTGATTTCTTCTTTTTTTGCTGATATATTTAAGAATAACTGCCTTAATATAGGTGTATTGCCTGTACAGGTTAGCGCAGAATTCTCTCAAAAAATATTTGATGCTATCTATAAAGATGCAACAACTGAATTTGAAGTGAGCTTAGAACATCAAACAGTAACCATCTTATCTACAGGAGAAAAAGAGTCTTTTGATATCAACGGATATAAAAAGAATAATATGCTCAATGGATTTGATGATATCGATTATTTACAAAATATTAAATCAGAAATTTCAGCATTTGCTGAGAATCTTCCATTATAACTTAAACTTCGAGTGTACAACTTACGCCAAATTAATAAATGAGGTAATGATAATAAATAATGACATCGAGATTGCACGAATTAGAGAAAGGATACTTGCATTCTTTATTGACCTTTTTACTTTTATAATAATAGGTTATATAATAGCATATTTTTATGGTGGATTGAATGACACTGGAGGCTATCATTTAGAAGGAACTAATGCTTTCATATTATTTTTATTTGGTTTTTATATTTGGCCAATAAGTGAAGGAATATTTGGACAAACACTAGGTAAACGAATATTAAATTTAAAAGTTGTTACATTAGATAATAGACCCATAGGATTTGGAAAAGCATTTGCAAGATTCTTTTTAGGCTTCATAGATTATATATTTCTTGTTGGTATTATTGTTGCTTACAAGAATGATAGAAAACAGCGTATTGGAGATAATGTAGCGGGAACAATAGTAATCAAAAATAAATAATTTTGCTGTAAGCATAAAGCATACAGCCTAAAGCAAAACATACATGAATTTAAAAATCGCCCTTTTGGCTGGAGATGGTATAGGACCTGAAGTTATTGCACAAGCAGTAAAAGTAAGTGATGCTATTGCTACAAAATTTAACCATACTATTGAATGGAAACCTGCGCTAATTGGCGCTATTGCTATAGATGAAACTGGTGTGCCATATCCTGATGAAACACATGAAATATGCCTGAATACAGATGCTATTTTATTCGGAGCTATTGGTCATCCAAAGTATGATAATGATCCAAGTGCAAAGGTACGTCCAGAACAAGGATTGTTGAAGATGCGTAAGGAATTAGGGTTATTTGCCAATGTGAGACCAACATTTACGTTTCCTTCATTGATAGATAAATCGCCTTTAAAAAGAGAGCGTATTGAAGGAACAGACTTGGTTTTTTTAAGAGAATTGACTGGCGGAATCTACTTTGGTGAAAAGGGCAGGAGAGATGGTGGTGAAACTGCCTATGACAACTGTGTCTATACACGACATGAAGTAAAAAGGTTGGCAAAAAAAGGCTTTGAATTAGCCATGAATCGTTCTAAAAAACTATGTTGTGTAGACAAAGCAAATGTGCTTGAAACTTCAAGATTATGGAGAGAAACGGTGCAAAGCATGGAAAAAGACTATCCAGAAGTAGAAGTTTCGTATGAATTTGTTGATGCCGTTGCCATGAGATTGGTACAATGGCCTAGTTCTTATGATGTCTTGATTACCGAAAACCTATTTGGAGATATACTAACTGATGAAGCATCAGTAATTTCAGGTTCTATGGGATTGATGCCATCAGCATCATTGGGAGAAAAAACTTCATTATTTGAGCCTATTCACGGTTCATATCCACAAGCAACAGGAAAAAATATTGCCAATCCGCTAGCAACTATATTATCTGCAGCAATGCTATTTGAAGATGCTTTTGGACTTAAAGATGAAGCGACAGCAATACGCGCTATAGTTAATAAATCATTGGCAGAAGGCATTGTTACTGAAGATTTATCTGAAGGAGAGCAAGCATACGGAACTAGCGAAGTAGGAGATTGGCTTGCCAAAAACATATAGTACTTACTACTTTTTTAAGGTAATTCCCAACCAAATTTGGTACTTATTGTGTGCCAATCTTCTGGAAAAGGTGCCTTTATTTCTATGTTTTGGTCTAAAACAGGGTGTTTGAAATCTAATTTTTGGGCGTGTAAAAATAGTTTATTACAGTTAAATTCTGTTTCAAACATGCGATTGTGAAAGCGATCTCCATATTTCGGGTCTCCAATTAAAGGATGACTGATTTTGTTTAAATGAATTCGTAATTGATGCAAACGTCCTGTTTTCGGGAGTAATTTTACTAAACTATAACGACTTGATTCATAAGGAGTAACAGCGATGTTCATTAACTTCTTGTTTAACATAGTGTATTCGGTATTTGCAGACTTATAAACGTCTGAATCACGTCCTTTAACATCAGAATCTATAGTGCCAGAAGGATTTATAAAACCACGAACCACACCAATATAAGTTTTCTGTATTTGATTGTTTACAAAGAGTTCTTGAAATTTTGCAACAAACTGTTTTTCTTTAGCAAGTAGAATAATTCCTGAAGTTTTACGATCTAAGCGATGTATAGGATAGTATTTCTTATTATAAAGTGAATATAACAATTGTACCAAAGATTTTTCTTCAGTTTTGTTATTAGCCATTTTAGAATGATGCACCAATACATTGTTTGGTTTGTTTACAGCAATTATGAATTGATCTTCGTAAATTATCATTGCGACTAATTAGTATGTTTTTAACAAGATAGTAAAATTACTATTTTATTGTAAAACATGTATAAACTAAATAAGAAGGTTATTTCAATGCATATAATTGTGTTATTCTGTAAATTCATGACATATTACTCGAATAAGCGATTTATTTGATAGTTACTATATATAAATAATAGAGGTGTTCTGAAAAACCCTATTTAACATAATATAAATTATGAAACATTTAGTTGTCATAATAAGACGTTATATAAAATAGCTTTAACGACTGGTTGGTCTAGTATATTATTTAATTGTCATTTATACATTCCATATTCTTCGTTTTTTTGTAAATTTATTTTTATGAAAACAAAAAATTACTCTTCTGGTGTTTTACAATATATTCCTTTCTTTTATGTGATTTGGTCTGATGATTTATTGTCTTATTCTGAAATTTCTGTAGTGAAAAACGCAATTAAACAAGATGATACGCTTGAAAAAGAAGATTATGAGTATCTTTTAAAATGCTTGGATAAAAAGATGCCACCATCTTATCAAGAACTTAAGAACTGGAAAAAAGTAATTTCTAATTCAAACATAAAGTTAATTGAAAGTGATACCTATCCCCTTTCTGCGTTTAGTCAAAAAATGATCTGCTACCATTTTGAAGAATGTCCTTTCAATCCGTATTTAAAAGATATTGAAATTAATCTTGGGATTCAGCCAAACCATTATAACCACTTATTTGAAATAGAAATTGTAAAAGAAATTACCTCTAATTTTCACAATCCTCTTGAAATAGATAACATCTTAAAAGGAGAAAATTCACCTGTTATTGATGCATTTAGAAATGTATTAAAAGATCCTATTTTTAAATGGTCTGTAAAACGAAACAAGGAAACTTTTAGAGAACATGTGTTAAAACAAGTAGCATTTTTAGGCAAAGAAGGTTATGGTGCTATGGCTTACCCTAAACTTTATGGAGGATCTGATAATATGCCTGGATACGCCGCTATTTTTGAAAACATGATGTTTGTTGACGGAAGTATGGCGATAAAATTTGGCGTACAATTTGGACTTTTCGGTGGAAGTATTCAAAAATTGGGAACAAAAAAACATCACGATAAATATTTGAGGGATATTGGAACTATGGCCTTACCAGGTTGTTTTGCCATGACCGAAACAGGGCATGGTTCTAATGTTAGAGGTTTGGAAGTAACTGGTACTTATGATTCAACCACAGATGAACTCGTAATTAATTCTCCTAACCTTCAATCTGGTAAAGAATATATTGGAAATGCCTTGGATAGCAAAATGGCGTCTGTTTTTTGCCAATTAATCGTTAATGGGGAAAGTCATGGGGTACATGCAATTTTAGTTCCCTTGCGGGATAAAGACCATAAATTATTACCAGGTATCAAAGTCAAAGACAACGGCTATAAACTAGGACTGAACGGTGTGGATAATGGTAGAATTTGGTTTGATAATGTTCGAGTACCAAGAGAGAATTTGTTAAATCGTTTTGGTTCTATTAATGACCAAGGAGAATATGAAAGCCCAATACCTAATCCATCTCGTCGTTTTTTCACGATGCTAGGAACTTTAGTTGGTGGTCGAGTTTGTGTTCCCAAAGCAGGACTAAGTGCAGCCAAGTCAGGACTGACTATTGCGATTAAACATGCCTTAAATAGACGGCAATTCGGCCCAAGTGATACTTCTCCAGAAACCCTTTTACTAGATTATCCTAGTCATCAACGTCGGTTGATGCCTTTATTGGCTAAAAGCTATGCTTTGACTTTTGCCTTGGATTATTTGGCGGAGCGATATGTCAACCGTACTGATGAAGATATCAGAGAAATAGAAACCTTGGCAGCAGGAATGAAATCTTACGCTACTTGGTTCACTACAGAGACCTTGCAAGAATGTAGAGAAGCCTGTGGAGGAAAGGGGTATTTAGCAGAAAATCGTTTTGCAGCTTTAAAAGCAGATTCAGATATTTTCACCACTTTTGAAGGAGACAATACGGTG
>CALIIP010000253.1 GCA_938018045.1 uncultured Flavobacteriaceae bacterium | reverse complement strand
CCTCTAAATCTCCAAGGATTATAAAATCTGTTGTTAAAACCGTAACCGTAAAAATTATTATAAAAAGGATTTCCAAAGTAGCCGTAATTTCCAAAGCCATTACCTACGTTAATTGTAATTGATGTGTTGTCAGAATATCCCCAAGGAGATGAATTAGAATAATTTGAAGTGTTTTCATCAGTTTCTTCTATTTGGCTATCATAAGAATAGTCATCAACATTGGTAATTAAATCTCCATCTTCAATGTTCATATACTCTTCATATGATTTTGAAAAGTATCCTTGCTCATTATTATTGGTTGCAACTTCATTTTCTGATGTTCGATTGTTGCTAGATGAATTGTATATTCCGTCATCATCATTGTAAGCGCTTTGATATGATCCACACGAAGATAGACCGATAAGTGCAAATACTGATAGCAGTAAACTTGTGGTTTTAATTTTAGATAAGTAAAAAACTTTCATAATCCTTTGGTTTTTATATGTTAAAACTACGAAAAATAAGTAGTTTTGTCGAAGTTAATATTTTATTATTAATGTCACAATATTTGTGCCAAACTATTAAGTATGAGTAAGAAACTAACAACAAGAGAAGAAGATTATTCTAAATGGTATAACGAATTGGTTGTAAAGGCTGATTTAGCTGAGAATTCAGGCGTTAGAGGCTGTATGGTTATTAAGCCTTATGGCTACGCTATTTGGGAGAAAATGCAAGCAGAATTAGACAGAATGTTTAAGGAAACAGGTCATGAAAACGCTTATTTTCCAATTTTCATCCCCAAATCTTACTTTTCAAAAGAGGCTAGTCATGTAGATGGTTTTGCAAAAGAGTGTGCTGTTGTAACTCATTATCGTTTAAAAAATGACGAAAACGGAAATGTTGTAGTTGATGAAACAGCAAAATTAGAAGAAGAATTAATTGTTCGGCCAACATCTGAAACAATTATATGGGATACATATAGAAAATGGATTGAATCTTATCGTGATTTACCAATTCTTGTAAATCAATGGGCAAATGTTGTACGTTGGGAAATGAGAACGCGTTTGTTTTTAAGAACTGCAGAGTTTTTATGGCAAGAAGGGCATACAGCACATGCAACAAAAGAAGAAGCAATTGTAGAAGCAAAACAAATGCAAGGCGTTTATGCAGATTTTGCTGAAAACTTTATGGCAATGCCAGTTGTTAAAGGTACCAAGAGTGATAGCGAACGATTTGCTGGAGCACTAGAAACCTATACTATCGAGGCGTTAATGCAAGACGGAAAGGCTTTACAAGCAGGAACTTCACATTTTTTAGGGCAAAATTTCGCGAAAGCATTTGATGTAAAATTCACAACAAAAGAAGGAAAGAGAGAGTTTGTTTGGGCGACTTCTTGGGGAGTTTCTACCAGACTTATGGGTGCGCTCGTAATGACACATTCAGATGATAAAGGTTTGGTATTGCCTCCAAAATTAGCACCAATTCAAGTAGTAATTGTTCCAATCCATAGAAATGATGAGCAGTTAGATGAGATTACTGAAAAAGTTAGTGGTTTAATTGCGTCTTTAAAAGAAAAAGGGATTTCAGTAAAATATGATCACAGAACAACTCACAAACCAGGATGGAAGTTTGCCGAATATGAACTAAAAGGAGTTCCGTTAAGAATTGCTGTTGGTCCAAGAGATTTAGAAAATCAAACGTTAGAAATAGCACGAAGAGATACTTTAGAAAAAAATATAATTTCTTTTGATGATACTGTTTCTTATATAGAGAAGACTTTGGAGGAAATTCAAGAAAACCTATTTAGTAAGGCATATAAATATCGTAATGAGCACATCACCGAAGTAAATTCTTTTGAAGAATTCAAAGAAGTTTTAGATAAAAAAGGCGGTTTTGTTTCAGCACATTGGGATGGTTCAGAAGAGACAGAAGAAAAGATAAAGAAATTGACCAAAGCAACAATTAGATGTATTCCAAATGATGCTATAGGGGAAGATGGAAAATGTATCTTAACAGGATCAAAGTCGAGTAGAAGAGTACTATTTGCAAAAGCGTATTAAAATAATTTTAAAAAAGTTTTGCAGATATAAAAATAGTTGTATTTTTGCATCCGCTAATATGAAGAAAATTAGTTAATGGTCCGTTCGTCTAGGGGTTAGGACGCATGGTTTTCATCCATGTAACAGGGGTTCGATTCCCCTACGGACTACAAGTTTAAAAAAACATATAAAAAAATGGCAAATCACAAGTCAACTTTAAAAAGAATTAGAAGTAACAAAGTTAAGCAGGCAAAGAATAAATACCAGCATAAAACTACTCGTAATGCAGTTAGAGACTTACGTGCTACTACTGATAAGAAAGAAGCAGAGGCTATGTTGCCAAATGTTTCTTCGATGCTAGATAAATTAGCAAAAAACAATATTATTCATAAGAATAAAGCTGGAAACTTAAAGTCTCAATTAACGAAGTTAGTTGCTGCCTTATAATTTATAGTTTTTTTTACAACAAATAAAAAAGCGTTCTGATTTTTCAGGACGCTTTTTTGTTTTTACTTTTTGTGACAACAGTATAACTATCTAAAAATTCAATCATAAATAGTCGTAATTCTAGCAATCTAACAATCCAGTAATCTTGTTACCATTCATAAGATCTATTAGCATCTAATCTAATAAAAATAAATAGTAGTAGCGTAAATCCCCATAGAGAAGAACCGCCATAACTAAAAAATGGTAGTGGAATCCCAATTGTAGGAACCAAGCCAATAACCATTCCGATATTTACAAAAAAGTGGAAAAAGAAAATAGTAGCAATACTATAGCCGTAAACTCTACTGAAAGTCGATTTTTGCCGTTCAGCAACATGAAGAATTCGGAACATAAAAGCGATAAAAATAATTATTACAAATGTAGTTCCTATAAAACCCCATTCTTCACCAACCGTGCTAAAAATATAATCAGTTTCTTGTTCTGGTACAAATTTACCTTGTGTTCTATCACCTTCTAAATAGCCTTTTCCTGTAAAACCTCCTGAAGCAATAGTTTTTATTGCTTGATTTGTATTGTAGCCAACACCTTGAATATCATTTGTTTTTCCTAAAATAATATTAAATCTATCTCTGTGGCGATCTTCAAAAATAGTATTAAAAATAAAATTAGCACTAAAAATATATCCACAAATAATAAAGAAAATAATAAGAAATTGTAGCCAACTTCGTTTTAAAGTTTTTCGATTATAAACACTTAAATACCCAAGAATCAAAATGAAAATTCCCATAACGGCAAATATCATAATAGGAATAGATGCATAACTACCAAAATAAAGTGTTGATAGAAATAATAGTATTAGCAAAAATCCAACAACAAAATAATATGGTGGTAATCCTTCTCTGTAAAAAACAAAGAGAAATGCAAAGTATACCAATGCAGATCCTGGATCTGGTTGTAAAGTAATTAGAAATGCAGGTAGAAATATCAGAAAGAAAGCTTTGACGTGATTTTTTAAAGGTCTGAATGTAAAAACTTTATCGCTTAGTAATTTTGCAACTGCCAATGCTGTGAATGCTTTAGCAAATTCCGATGGCTGTAATGTTGAACTTCCAATAGGATACCAAGATTGTGCGCCATTAATACTTTTTCCGAAGAAAAAAAGACCAATAAGGGAAAGTATCGAAGCGATATAAAAAAGAGAAGCAAAGCGCTCATAAAATCGTGTTTCAATAAATAAAACAATGATAATTAGAGGGATTGCTAAACCAATCCAGATAAGTTGTTTTCCATAAACTGCTCCAAAATCTAAAACTTCTGTATGCTCTTCGGATGTAGATGCTGCGTAAATATTTATCCATCCCAAAAAAACCAGTATGATATAAAATAGTACGAGCCAGACATCGACTCCAGCAAATATGTTATTTTTTTCCCTCTGCACGATACAATGAGTCAAGTTGTTTATTATATTCTTCTTGAAGGCTTCCATTAAACATTCGATCTTCAAGATATTTTCTGCTAGTTTCTCCTTTTAGATATTTTTCTATCATTAAAGTAGCAATTGGTCCAGCCCAACGAGATCCCCAATATCCGTTTTCGACAAAAACAGCAATGGCTATTTTTGGATTGTCTTTTGGAGCAAATGCTATAAAAATAGAATGGTCTGTTAATTGGGTTCTTTTCCCATCTATTTTGGTAAAATTTTCTGCCGTTCCAGTTTTTCCACAAATTTCAATTCCTTCTACACGCGATCTATGTGCAGTTCCGTTTTTATTTTCAAACACATCAAATAAACCTTGAATTATAGGATCAAAATGCTGCTTGTCTATTGTTGTTACATTCTTGACTGTAAACTTTTTATCAATAGATTCTCCTTTTATATCTTTTACGATATGTGGTGTATAATAATAGCCTCTGTTTGCAATTGCTGCAGTCATATTTGCAAGTTGAATAGGTGTTGTGAGCACTTCACCTTGACCAATAGCATTAGAAAGTGTATAGGTTGCCGTCCAATTTTTTGCAGGATACCATTTATCATAATACGCAGCATCTGGAACCAAGCCTTTTCGCCCTCCATGTACATCATTTCCAAAATATTCACCTAAACCAAAACTTTTAACATGTTTATTCCAAGTATTCATGCCTTCTGTTGGTGTTTCAAATTTTTCGATAACTCTTCTATATGTATTCGCAAAATAGGCGTTACATGAAGTGTAAATACCAAAATTTAATTTCACTTGACTTGCATGAGCATGACACCCCATAAATCCTCTACGTCCATATTTATAACCATGTAAGCATGTGAAGGTTGTAGATTCATCAATCACATTTTCTTGAAGTCCAATCAATCCTGTAAGAATTTTAAATGGTGATCCTGGCGGATATTCAGCCTGTAAACTTCTATCATACATTGGTTTATTTACAGTATCTCCAAAAAACAAGACAGAATTTTTTGAGCGTTTTCTACCAACCATCATGTTTGGGTCGTAAGATGGCGCGGTAACCAAAGACAAAATTTCTCCTGTTGATGGTTCTATAGCAATAATTCCGCCTCTTTTATTCGCCATTAATTGTTGTCCGTATTCTTGTAAAACAGCATCGAGTGTTAGGGTTAAATCTTTTCCAGGTGTTGCAAGTGTATCATATACACCATTTTTATAAGAGCCAATTTCTTTATTGAATTTATCTTTTTTGATGTGCTTAATGCCTTTTATTCCTCTTAAAATATCTTCATATGTTTTTTCAATTCCGTTTTTACCAATCAATTCTCCTTGCTGATAATAACTATTTTCTTCAATTTGATTTTGATTTACTTCACTGATATAACCAAGAACATTTGAAGCAATTTTCATTGGATATTCTCTTATAGATCGTTTTTGAATATAGAACCCTTTGAATTTGTGGAGTTTTTCTTGAAGGTATGCGTAATCATTTTTTGAAACTTGACTAACAAAAGTAGAAGGTAAACGTGTAGAATATCTTTCTGCTTTCTCAAATTGTTTTAAGAAAAACTCTTTGTCAATCTTTAATAAGTTGCAAAACTCTATTGTGTCTAATGGTTTTACTTCTCTCGGAATAACCATTAAATCATATGATTGCTGATTGGCAACTAATAATTTTCCGTTTCTGTCATATACATAACCTCTTTCAGGATAATCGTATACTTTTTTTATGGACGCATTATTTAATGGTGATATTTGATACTGATTGTCTAATATTTGGATGTAAAATAAACGTCCTATAAAGATAATTCCAACTAGTAAAATAACTATATATAATAATCCACCTCTTCTCATATTATCTCTTTTTTGTAAATAATATGATGCCGATAAAAATTAAAAACACAGTTAAAATTGTAGTTATTATTGTTTTGTTGATAATACTTCCAAATTCATTTAAATTAAAATATTCTAACGCAAATATTATTAAATGATGAATAAATGTGAGAGAAAGAACGTATAGAAGCGATTTTCCGAATGAAATAGAACGAATGTTGAACAGCAAAAAATCAAAATCATTCTTTCTTAATATTGCTGATAAAATTGGAAGTCTAAAATATGCAATGAATAGTGTTGCTGAAGCATTTATTCCACCAGTATCTGAGAAAAAATCTATACATAGCCCTAATAAAAAACTAAGAAATAAGAATGTGGTTTTTTCTTTTTTGAGTGGATAAAAGAAAACAAAAGCAATATAAATGTATGGGTTTATATAGCCAAAGAGTTTAATATTATTAAAAATTAATACTTGTAAAAGAACAAATAATACAAACCAAATTATATGTTTAGTAGTGTTATTATTCATTGTTAGTATTTTCTAGTTCTTGAATTTCTTTTCTTTGAATATTTGCTATAATGTTCACATTACTCAACGAACTCATATCGTTAAACAATGTGATATTTATGAAATTATAAACATTATCATTTTTTTCAAAATCTTTGATTGTACCAATTAAAATTCCTTCAGGAAATATTGTAGATTTTCCGCCAGTAATAATTGTATCTCCAACTTTAAATTGCGCTTGTCTTGGCAAGTCTAAAAGTTGAACTGTTTTATAATCTTTTCCATTCCAAGAAAGTGTTCCAAAATGATTTGTGTTTTTTGGTTTTGCATTCACTTGTGAGTATTTATTTAGAATGCTAATAACTGTAGTATTATGATTTGAAACACTTTTAGTAACACCAATAATACCCTTACTATTAACTACTGCCATTTCTGGCTTTACACCATTTTTAGAGCCTTTATTTATAAGCAAATAATTATTTCGCTTTGTATAGTCGTTCTTAATAATTTTTGCAGAAAAGTAGCGATATCTACTCGTATATTTTGTGCTATCTATTTCTATAGGTTCAAGAGAAAGAATGTTTTTTAATCTTGTATTTTCTTCTAAAAGACGTTGGTTTTCAGACTTTAAACTCCAAAATTCATTTATAGAATTTAGTTTCCCATAGATTCCTCCAGTAATACTATTGGCAGAATTGACAAATTTACTTCTGTGATAAGAATGACTTTGAATAGTAAATGACAAGGCAATAAACTCTAAAATGATAAACAGTAAAAAGTAACGATACTTTTCAAGAAACTTAATGATCTGTCTCATGCCATGTGCTTTTTATATTATTTCAGGAGCACATTGCTATATTTTTCTAGATCTTTTAATGCCATTCCTGTTCCTCTTACTACTGCTCGTAGAGGATCTTCTGCAACATAAACTGGTAAATCTGTTTTGCGAGATAATCGCTTGTCTAAACCGCGAAGCATTGAGCCTCCACCTGCAAGATAGATTCCTGTATTGTATATATCTGCCGCTAATTCTGGCGGAGTTTGAGAAAGTGTTTCCATAACAGCATCTTCAATTCTTAAAATAGATTTGTCTAATGCTTTGGCAATTTCTCTGTATGAAACTTGAACTTGTTTTGGTTTTCCGCTTAGTAAATCTCGACCCTGAACCAGTAAATCTTCTGGTGGATTTTCTAAATCTTCGGTAGCTGCACCAATTTCAATCTTTATTTTTTCAGCAGTACGTTCTCCAACATATAAGTTGTGTTGAGTACGCATATAATACGCAATATCATTGGTAAAAACATCACCAGCAACTTTTACAGACTTGTCACAAACAATTCCGCCAAGAGCAATTACCGCAATTTCTGTAGTTCCACCACCAATATCAATAATCATATTTCCTTTTGGCTGTGTAATGTCAACTCCAATACCAATTGCCGCAGCCATTGGCTCATGAATTAAATATATTTCTTTTGCGTTCATGTGTTCACATGAATCACGAACAGCACGTTTTTCAACTTCAGTAATTCCAGAAGGAATACAAACAACCATTCTTAATGAAGGTGTCCAAAATTTATTTTTTATTGTTGGAATATTCTTGATAAACTCCTTGATCATCAATTCTGAAGCCTCAAAATCAGCAATTACACCATCTTTTAGTGGTCTAACAGTTTTAATGTTTTCATGAGTCTTCCCTTGCATTAAACTGGCTTTCTTTCCAGTTGCAATAATTTTTCCAGTAAGGCGGTTAATTGCAACAATTGAAGGCTCATCTACAATTACTTTTCCATCGTGAATGATAAGTGTATTTGCTGTACCTAAATCGATAGCAATTTCTTCTGTCATGAAGTCAAAAAATCCCATATTCCTACTATTTATTTGGATTGATTACAAATGTAATAAATTAATGTTTAAAATGCCTAGTTCCAGTCATTACCATTGCTATTTTATTTTCATTGCAATAATCGATTGATAATTGATCTTTTATTGAACCTCCTGGCTGAATAACACTTTTAATTCCCGCATTATCAGCAATTTCTACACAATCAGGAAAAGGGAAAAATGCATCACTTGCCATTACTGCACCATTTAAATCAAAATTGAAATGATTGGCTTTTGCAATAGATTGATTTAATGCATCAACGCGACTTGTTTGACCAGTTCCGCTTGCGCATAACTGTTGGTTTTTTACAAGAACAATAGTATTTGACTTGGTGTGTTTACAAAGTTTAGATGCAAACAATAAATCTTTTAACTCACTTTCTGATGGTTTATTGTTGGTTACATATGTTAAATCTTCTAAAACATCTGTTTTAAAATCTTTGTCTTGAACCAATGCTCCATTTAAACAAGTTCTAACTGTGGTTTTAGGTAATTCAATGTCTTTTTGTAATAATATTCTTCTGTGTTTTTTTCCTTTTAATATTTCTAATGCTTCATCAGAAAAAGAAGGAGCAATTACAACTTCACAAAACAATTGATGAATCTCTGTTGCGGTTTTTGCATCTATTTCAACATTAGATATTAAAATCCCTCCAAATGCCGATGTTGGATCACCAGCAAGTGCATCAACATAAGCTTGATAGACGGTATCTCTTTGAGCCAAACCACAAGCATTATTGTGCTTAAGTATTGCAAATGTTGGCGCTTCATTTTTAAATTCTGACATTAAGTTTACAGCTGCATCAACATCTAATAAATTGTTGTATGATAGTTCTTTACCGTGAAGTTTATCAAACATTTTATCTAAATCTCCAAAGAAAAATCCTTTTTGATGAGGATTTTCTCCATAGCGAAGTACTTGTCCTTGTTGTTCGCTTATTTTTAAACTAGCAATTTCATGATTACTGTTAAAATAATTGAATATTGCACTGTCATAATGAGATGAAATATTAAAAGTTTTTGCGGCAAATCTTTTTCTATCTGCTAAAGTTGTACTTCCATTTCCATCAGAAATTAATTGAAGAAACTCAGAGTAATCACTTACCGAAGAAACACAAATAACGTCTTTAAAGTTTTTTGCAGCAGCGCGAATTAAAGAAATTCCGCCAATATCAATTTTTTCAATAATATCTTGTTCTGGAGCACCACTTTCAACTGTTTTTTCAAACGGATACAAGTCAACAATCACAATATCTATTTCTGGAATTTCAAATTCTTTGATTTGCGAAACATCACTTTCATTATCACGTCTTGTAAGAATTCCTCCAAAAACTTTTGGATGTAATGTTTTTACGCGTCCACCAAGAATAGAAGGATACGAAGTTAAATCTTCAACAGGAATTACATTTATACCTAATTCTGTGATAAATTTTTCTGTTCCGCCAGTTGAATAAATTGTGATTCCAAGTTCGTCTAATTTTTTAGCGATTGGCGCCAATCCATCTTTGTGAAATACTGAAATAAGTGCTGATTTTGCTTTTTTTGAAGTGCTCATTTGTGAGTTGTGTGGTTTCCCACAAAATTACTAAAAGCAATTAGCCTTAGTGGCTAAATAAAAAACGAACTTTTAAACAATTTTGGCAACTTGTTCACAAACGTATTCTAAAAGTACTTCGTCAGATTCTGTAAACGGATTTATTGTGTGAGAATCAATATCAATTTGACCAATATTTTCATTGTTTTTAAATATCGGAATTACAATTTCTGATTTTATTTTCCAGCCACAAGAAATGTAGTTGTCTTGCTCAGTAACATCTTGCACAACAAAGTTTTCGTTGCTCACAGCAACTTGACCACAAATTCCTTTTCCGAAAGGAATGATAGTGTGTTCGGTTGGTTCTCCTGCAAACTCCGCTAATTTTAATTCTTCTTTATCTCCGTTTTTAAAGTAAAAACCAACCCAATCATAGTAATCGATTTCTTGCTTTAAAAAATCACAAATAGATTGTAAGGTCTTTTCTTTTGATGAAGTAGTATCAATAATTGATATGATTTTGTTTTTTAAGAAGTCGATTTGCATTTGTTTGTTTAAATTTGAAGCAAAATTAAAAACTTTTTCGTTGAAAAAAAATAAAGTTGTCATACAATTTTTGGTCAAATTTTTTGTAGTGTACTTTTCACTTACAGGCTTGTACTCCTTTTATTTAAAAAGCACACAGCAAAAAGAGACTATTTTTTCTTGTTCGCCTGTAACAAAAATGGTGACAGATCATTCAGAAATAGTGGCAGAATGGTTTGGTTATGACATCTATACAGATCAAAATTATCAAGAACTTTCTTTTATGTTTATGGTCAATGAAAAGTATGTTGTTAGGATTGTAGAAGGCTGCACGAGTATAAGTATTATGATTTTGTTTTTGGCATTTATTATTGCGTTTTCTGGAAGTGTAAAAGCTACGATTTTATATGGTCTTTTTGGATTGATATTGATTTATGCGACCAATATTTTTAGAATTGTTGCATTGTCACTAATAATTTATCACCGTCCAGAATACCAAGAAATAATGCATTCATTGTTTTTTCCTGCAGTTATTTATGGAATGGTATTTTTATTATGGATTGTTTGGGTTAATAAATTTGCAACAATCAATAAGAAATAATGGGAAAAGGAATCAGAATAGGATTAATTGTAGTACTTTTTTTAGTTCTGATATTAGTTCGTGCTTTTCAATCATCACTATTTTATGATCCTTTTATAGCGTTCTTTAAAAATGACTACCTAACAAGTGCTTTTCCAATATTTGAAACACCAAAACTATTTTTAAGTTTGATTTTTAGATATATGTTAAATACGCTTATTTCACTTGCAATAATATATTTATTTTTTCAAAAAAAATCATTAATTTTATTATCGATAAAATTTTATTTAATCGCGTTTATTGTTCTTTCTGGAGTGTATCTGTTACTCCTAGAAACGTCATTTTCTAGTGGATATTTACTAGCATTCTATGTTAGAAGAATGCTGATACACCCAATTTTTTTACTAGTACTTTTACCAGCATTTTACTATCAGAAGAAAGTTATAATTTAAGCCTCTAATTCGCTAAGCGCTTGCTTAAACTCTTTCCAATCAACTTTATCGTTATTGTCAAAGTCATAACCTCCGATTAATGAAGAAGCAACAATGCCTCTTAAAAACCCGCTGATTTCAGCTTCTTTTAATAACGCAACAATTTCATCTTTTGATAAAGCGCCATCACTATTTTTATCAAAAAAATTGAAAGCATCTTCAGGTTTTTCAAAATTCCCAGTTAATACAATTCGTATTTTTTTAAGTATTTTTTTCTTACTTGCCATAATTTATTTTTTGTTACAATTTACAT
>CALIIP010000252.1 GCA_938018045.1 uncultured Flavobacteriaceae bacterium | reverse complement strand
GGCGGTTTTGCCAATTTATCTAAAATTTCAGGTGTTTTATTATACAGTAATTGTATAATTCTGTGAGGAGCAAAAACATACTTTTGTTTAAATACATCGTTCCATTTTTGAAATACTTGTTTCGAAAAAAAACTTCCTTCTTTAAATTCTTCTCCAGAAGTAACTTCATCTATCTTTAAAGAAATTGCATAAGATTCTAATGGAATCTCTTTATTCGCGATTCCTTTTAAAACAGCATGCGTAATTTCGTTTTCATCCTTTGCAAATACATTATGTATTGGTCCTAAATCAATACGTTTTATCAATTTAGGTGACACTTTAGGCAGACGTCTATCAATTGTATAAGCCATTGTATCTAATGACATTTCTCTATCTGAAGATGTTTTTAACACCTCATAAATATCATCTTTATAATCATTTATTCGATTGCCATCATAATTGAAATACATAAAGCAGATAAATGGTCTGTTATGTGACACATCATAAAAACTCCAACTAATTAGATTGTCACCAGGAGAACCTTCTGGAGCACTAATTATTTTCCCTTGTACAAATCGGTTGAAAATATATCTCTGATTCACCGACCTATAATACACAATATTTGCAGCTTGAAATAATCTACTTTTCTTAATTGGTTCTTTTTTTCGAAGTAATGTATCTAGAAACTCTTCCTTTAATTCGCTTTCGTCAGTAAGTTTGTCTAGATATTCTTTGCGCAGTTCTAAATCATTATATAGATATCTAAATTCCAAATAATTTGGAAAACCTGAATCTGTTAAGTCAATCTTCATATTCTCCTCCTCATCATACATATATTTCACACGCATCGCTTCGATTGAATATAACAGTAAATCAGAATATTGCTTAAAGAAAATAACCTCTTCTTTATTGCACAATTGCTGTCTCTGAACATTTACAATTAATTCTTTGAGCGCAAAGTCTACCATTCTATGATAGAATATATATTGCTCTTTCGAATTAAGAAGTGCAGAATCTAAAGGTGTTGTTATCATTCAGTTTTCAGTCGTCAGTTTTCAGTCATCAGTATGAAATGATACCAATCACAAAAAAATAAAAATATAGTTAATTTTATTTGAAATTATTTTATCCTAACAAATCATCACCGGAATCATTTGGAGTTTTATCTCCTGTTGGCGCTCCTGAATCTCCTGAAGGTGCATTTCCGTCTGCTTTATAAAAGTCTTCAAAAATTTCTTTCATATCGATACCATATCGATCGGCAAAATTCTTTTGAATCGCTTTATCTTTTGTACGAATTTCTTGTAACGCTTCAGCGTAACTTCCATAAACACCTTGCATCACTTTCTCATGAACAGGAATGTTGTCCATCATTTCTTGACGTGCTTTTGCACTTGCAGTATGCATAGATGCTAAAGTTTCTCCAATATGCTCATCAGTTTTTACACCAAGATGCTCTAAAATAGCAGCAAATTCTTGATCTGTTCTTGCTTTCAATGCAACAACATAACCATCATAATATTTCAAACGTTCTTCTGTATCACTCTTCAATTTAGCACGATGTGTTTGTAAATTACTACGCAAAGAAGTCAATACTTTAATTGTAAGGTTGTGCTTATGAACAAAACTATCTTTACTCGCAGCCAAGGTTGTGTAAGCATTTTTAAGACCTTCCAACTCTTCAACTTTCTGCTCAATCGTAGTAACTTTAGACAATGCCTCAGAATATGTAGCTGATTGTTTATCAGAAACTTCCTCCAACGCTTGTCGTGCTTGTTTTAGAATTACATATTGCTCTTCTAATTTATCTTCTGTTTCTTTCTTTCTCTCTAATGCTTTAGTATGATTTTTAGAAGCCTCTACAATCGCAGTTTTTAACTTTTCTTCTACTTCTTTAATTTCAACTTCTCTATTTTTAAGTCGCGTAACTGCAGCTTGAGATTTGTAAGAAAGTTCGCTTAAAAGTGTTTGAACATCAGCACTTTCAATTCTTTCTTGAAACTTTGCTTTGGCTTTATTATCTGCTCCTGCACGCACTTTTTCGGCTTCTTTAAATTGAGCCTGTTCTTTTTTAATTTTAGATTTTCTTCCCCAAAGATTGTTCCACCAAGTATCTGGTTTGTTCTCTGCGTCTTCCAATTCTATTCTTGCTCTTTCTAATGCTTTTTGCGCATCGTCAATTATTTTTTGCTCTTCAGGATTAAGCGAAGAGAATTTTTCGAACATAATTCCTACTTCGTCTTGATAATCAGTCAAGTCTTTAATAGCATCTAAAAGTGATGTTCTGTCTTTTTCTGCCATATCCACAACATTATCTAATGTTGCATTTAATATTTTTTGTCTCGATTGAGGGTCATCTTCTTTTGCAAGTCGAGATTTCATTGTATCGATTGCTTTTCCCCAATTAACATCTACTTTTTCAGTTTTCTCGTTAGAATTTGTTTCTAATAAATCAAAATCATCAGCCATTTAGTATATTTTTTTTAGTTCAATTAAAATTCAGAGTAGCAATTTCGTTAAAAATCTATTCAAAACAAAATCTCTGTAAATATATGTAGTAATTATTTCCATTTTGTTACAAATACTACCTTTTTTTAGTGATTATTCATCAAAACAAACGATTAAATTTTCTTACTTTAGCATCTCAATATTGAATACTTAACTATGGACATCAACTTCAATAAAAACGAAGATTATAATAAACTTTTAGTTTCAGATTTGCGCACTAAATTTGCCAAAGTAAAACTTGGTGGCGGACAAAAACGGATAGACAAACATCATGCAAAAGGAAAATTAACGGCAAGAGAACGTGTTGATTATCTACTTGACAGCAAATGTAAAAGTGTTGAAATTGCTGCTTTTGCTGGCGACGAAATGTATGCAGAACATGGCGGCTGTCCGTCTGGAGGAGTTGTCGTGAAGATTGGATATGTTTCAGGAAAACAATGTATTGTTGTTGCCAATGATGCAACTGTAAAAGCTGGCGCTTGGTTTCCTATCACAGGAAAAAAGAATTTAAGAGCGCAAGAAATTGCTATAGAAAACAAATTACCAATTATTTATTTGGTGGATTCCGCAGGAGTTTATTTACCGATGCAAGATGAAATCTTTCCAGACAAAGAGCACTTTGGTCGCATTTTTAGAAACAATGCGATTATGAGCAGTATGGGAATTACGCAAATTTCTGCAATTATGGGTTCTTGTGTTGCTGGTGGTGCATATCTACCAATCATGAGTGATGAAGCCATTATTGTTGATAAAACTGGAAGTATTTTCTTGGCTGGAAGTTACCTTGTTAAAGCCGCAATTGGAGAAAGTATAGATAACGAAACACTTGGTGGCGCAACAACACATTGCGAAATAAGTGGTGTTACCGATTATAAAGCAACTGATGATAAAGATGCTTTGGATAAAATTAAAAATATTGTTGGCAAGATTGGTGATAACGAAAAAGCAGGATATAATCGTGTAGAAAAATCAAAGCCAAAAGAGAAGCAAGAAGATATTTATGGAATATTACCAAAAGAAAGAACTGGTCAATATGATATGAAAGAAATTATCAAACGATTGGTTGATGATTCTGAATTTGAAGAGTACAAAGCAGATTATGGTAAAACTATTATTTGTGCATATACGCGCATTGATGGTTGGGCAGTTGGCATCGTTGCCAATCAAAGAAAAGTTGTGAAAAACGCCAAAAAAGAAATGCAATTTGGAGGCGTTATTTATTCCGATAGTGCCGATAAAGCAACTCGTTTTATTGCAAATTGCAATCAGAAAAAAATACCATTGGTTTTCTTACAAGATGTTACTGGTTTTATGGTAGGCAGCAAATCTGAACATGGAGGAATCATTAAAGATGGCGCAAAAATGGTAAATGCTGTGAGCAATAGTGTGGTTCCTAAATTTACCATTGTGATTGGAAATTCGTATGGTGCTGGAAACTATGCAATGTGTGGAAAAGCATATGATCCAAGACTTATTGTCGCTTGGCCAAGCGCGCGTTTGGCTGTAATGGGAGGTTCACAAGCAGCAAAAGTTTTATTGCAGATAGAAACGGCTTCACTAAAAAAACAAGGAGAAACAATTACGCCAGAAAAAGAACAAGAAATTTTAAAAACGATTGAAGAACGTTATGACAAACAGACATCACCATACTATGCTGCTTCTCGTATTTGGACAGATGCTGTGATTGATCCTTTAGACACAAGAACGTGGATTAGTATGGGAATTGAAGCCGCAAATAATGCACCAATTGAAAAGCCGTTTAATTTAGGAATTATTCAGGTTTAGTATTTGATTACATCTTTTAAATGCTTAATTTTAAACGTTATGAAAAAACTGCTATTTACACTTACGCTATTGATAACGCTGTCGAGTTTTGGGCAATCTAAAAAGGATTCTCTTCATCAAGACGAGCATGTTATTTTTATTAAAAAAAACAATCATCATATAATTAATAAAAACACTAGGTTACTAGTTTTAGAAAATAAGGATACATTAATACTAGTAAAAAGACATATTCCGAAATTTGTTTATCCTGAATTTACAACAAAAGAAGAACTACGAAAATTTAAATACAAATACTCTTATATCGCTTTTAATACTTTTGGGAGAAATTTTGGTAAAAAAAACCTAGCCTTTAAACAATGGAATATACCTATCAAAGTATATGTTGATAAATCTTTTTCAAAAGAAAATCAAAAAATTTTAAAAAAAATAATTATTAAATTTTCCAAATTAGGAATTCCTAATTTAAGCATATCTTTAGTCAAAAATAAAAAAAATGCGAATTACTATATAACAACAACCGAGGAAATATTAGAAACTTTTGACCTGAAAAAGTTAGATCAATATACAGATGAACAATTAAGAAATCGTTATAAAAACAATGCTAAATATTTTTTAGCAACTGATAATTATTCCAAAAATTATTCTTGCACTTTAGAGGTAAATACTGATACATTTGACAAGAAAGAAATGATTGCTGTCAAAGTAAAAAGATTATTCTTCAGTTCTTTAGGGAGATTTTATTTTTACACTAATATTCTTACAAAAGAAAGTCTATTAAGTACAAAATATGTAATGATTGATGATTTTTCAGAATTTGATATGAATGTTTTAAAAACTCATTACAATTACATCTACCCTTTTAAAGTAGATTTTAATTTATTCCAACAAATTGAAAAAAAATAATATGAAAAAAATTATTACAAGTTTATTTCTGTTAATATTCATCTTTGGGCATTCTCAAAAGCATGAGCATAAAACTGATTCTATTCACAAAATATATGTTCCAATAAAACAATATAAAAAGAAATTTACAGAAGACCTGACCAAAGAAGATTCATTAAATTTTAAGTTTAAAGATAATGATACGCTTGTAATGGTAAATCAAACAGTATCAAGAGGAGTTTATGTGCCTTATGAAGAAAAAGATTCGGTTTTCTTAGCCAACTATAAAAAAATTGCATTTAATCATAAAAAGGGTGAGTTTTCTTATGATACACGTATGAAATATTGGGAAAAACCAATCAAAATATTTTTCTCAAAGGATGTATCAAAAAATGTTCGTGAAGAATTTATGAAATTCACAAAAGAAATAAGTTCTGAAATAGACTCACTCAACATATCTCGTGTAAGAAAACTTGAAGATTCAAATTATGTAATTTATTATAGTGGTAACTATGAATATGAATCACGTATACACCATTATAAAAGTTCAAATTATTATGCATATTGGAGTCTTCATAGTAGTCAAATATATAGAAATTCTATGAGAATTCATATTGAAAAAGAATTTAACGATACGCTAGTATTGAAAAAAATGAAAGATTTATTTTTACAGTCTTTAGGGCAATTTAAATTTTTAGACGAATTTGAATGTGATAATTATTTTGCAAATTGCCATTCTGATAAAAAGAAATTCTCTGCTTTAGATCTTGAGATTTTAAAATATCATTATTCGTATGGCATATGCAAAGGTACAGACCTTTTAACATTTGAAGAGCAACATAAACAAGCTCAAGAACTATTAAAAGAACATGGAATTAAAATGAATTTTATCCATCATGAATCACCTGACCATAATCATTAAGTTTAAAATACTTATAATTTCTGGTGCAAATTAGAGTAAATGAAGCAATATTTATTTTTCAATGACCATCAACAAAATCACCTAATAATTGTGAAACAGTTTAGTAATAATTATATTTGCTTTTCAGTAAATAATAAACAGGAAAAATAAATGGGAAGAGCATTTGAACTTAGAAAAGGACGAAAAATGAAACGTTGGTCAGCAATGGCTAAAACGTTTACAAGAATAGGAAAAGACATCGTAATGGCTGTCAAAGATGGAGGTCCAAATCCTGATGCTAACTCACGTTTGAGAGCTGTAATGCAAAATGCAAAAGCGGCAAATATGCCGAAAGAAAATGTAGAACGCGCGATCAAAAAAGCCTCTGACAAAGATACCGCAGATTACAAAGAAGTATTATTTGAAGGGTATGCTCCTCACGGAATTGCTATCGTTGTTGAAACTGCAACAGATAATAACAACCGAACTGTTGCCAATGTGCGCGCTGCTTTTAATAAATGTGATGGTAACTTCGGGACTTCAGGTTCTGTAATTTTTATGTTTGACCATACGTGTACTTTCACTCTAAAAAAAGAAGATATCACTGTTGATTTAGAAGAGTTAGAATTGGAATTAATAGATTTTGATGTTGAAGAAGTCTTTGATGACGAAGAAGGAATTATCATCTATGCACCTTTTGAGCAATTTGGAGCAATTCAATCATTTTTTGAAGAAGAAAAAGTAGAAATTTTATCTTCTGGTTTTGAGAGAATTCCGACAACTACAACT